>NZ_CAXBOV010000019.1:0-94714 GCF_963977355.1 uncultured Halopseudomonas sp.
GGGTCTTGATGGCATTGATTATTTGCGGTGACACCGCGGTAGGTTGGTGATCAAAGCCCACCAGACGCAGAACGCCCCTGGTAGAGCGAATCGAATACCAGTTGTCTGACAAATAATTGAGATGAATAAACAGGTAGCCCGGAAACAGCGACTCCTCCAGGCGCACACGCTTTCCGTGGCGTAAACGTTCAACCTGATGCACAGGCCGGTAGCAGATAAACCCCTGGTTCCTGAGGTTCAACTCAGCCCTCTCGTCCTGCCGAGCCTTGCACTGAATAAGGTACCACTGGGAAACTTGACGTTTGAGAGCTGGCATCCTGTCCTGCTTGCCGCAGGCGCGGCGCTGGTAAGTGAAAAAAGAATGGAGGCGAATCTTTCCTGAAACAATCATCCAAGCTGAGCAATATTAAGGTGCCACCTGTGACACTTACAAGTCTTGACACATTATTGAGAACCTATACCACTCAAATGAGTTCCGTTAAAACTGCTCTTTGACGAACATTTCATTTGCGCGGGACAATCACTGCAATTGTCTTGCCAGCTTTGACTGCCTGTTCTTCAAGCAAACCGGCCAAGGTCGCCTTGGCCTCATCATCACCGTGCACCAGGCGCACCTCCTGTGGCCAGTGGCGCATGCCGGTAACAAAGCCGACCAACCCTGCCTGGTCCGCGTGGGCTGAATAGCCACCCAGTGTATGAATACCCGACTTGACCTCATATCGATCGCCATCCAGGTCAACGTAGCCGCCCTGCGGGCCGTATTGCTGAAGCTGGGCCCCAGGCGTACCGCGTGCCTGATAACCAACAAAAACAACATTATGCCGGGGGTCGCCCAGCATGGCCTTGAGGTAATTGATGACGCGACCGGCGGTACACATGCCGCTGCCAGTAATCACGATGGCGGGTTGGCGGGTCTGAGCAAGGCGATTAACCATGGCCGTATGTTGTGCGTGGGTTTCAACCGTTAGTAGTTGCTCAAAGCCCAGGGGGCGGCGGCCCCTGGTAACGCGCTTCAGGGCTTCGGCATCCCACCAGGGCTTGAGTTGACGGTACAAAGCAGTGAAGCGAGTGGCCAGGGGTGCGTCCAGGATGATGGGGATTTTCTGCCAGGGATTGATGGACGGAGTCCGTGCATTCTGATTCCCGACGGGGCCGTCGGTCCCACCAGATCGAGGGCTGCCCGTGGCCCTGGTTATGATGTCTTCCAGTTCGTAGAGCAGTTCCTGAGTGCGGCCTATGCTGAACGCCGGGATGATGACGGTACCGCCATCTTGCAAAGCGTGCTCTATGACCTTCTGAAAACGCACCCGGCGAGTGCGACGGTTTTCGTGGAGACGATTGCCGTAGGTGCTTTCAAGCACAACCACGTCTGCTTTGTAGGGTGGCTTGGGCGCAGGGAGCATTGGGGCATGGGGTGCGCCCAGGTCGCCGGAGAATACTATTCGCCGAGTACGCTGCTCCTGAGGGTAGAGCACCTCGCATTCCACGTAGGCGGAGCCAAGGATGTGACCGGCACGCTGAAAGCGGATACGACAAACCAGATCCTTGCGCTCGATCAGCGTGACCCAGGTTTTGTAGGCATGCCCGTGCAGGCGCGGGGCTACCAGGTCAATAAACTTGGCAGCCAGCCGCTTGTCCCGCTTGACCCCAACCAGAAAGGCATCCTCCAACACGGTGGGCATGAGCAACGCGGAGGGCTCGGTGCAATGGATATCGCCCTTGTATCCGGCTGCGAGCAACCACGGGATACGGCCAATGTGATCTATGTGCACGTGCGTGGCGACCATCGCCCTGACACTGTCAAGCGCGAATTCGAGGGCCAGATTGTTCGCGTTGGCGCCCTTGCCTGAGCCCTCCCCGCCCTGGAAGAGCCCGCAGTCGATCAGCAGACTGTCTTGTGCGGTCAACCAAAGCTGATGACAGGAGCCCGTGACGCCCTGCACTGCTCCATGGTGTTCTATATGGGGATATTGCTTGTTCATTCGCACTCCTTTGCAATTTAACTTGCTTTTTGCTCACTAATTACTTTTACTTGAGCGCATACTAATCAGATCAGTCAGCTGACGACGTGATCGAATACTCATTTTTTAGCTTGCTCTTTCAAGCAACGTTTTGCCTGCAGGGTTTCCATTAAGGGATATCTGCGTATAATCATTTATGAATTTGCAAATTCGGGAGATTTAATTATGAAAAAACAGGTTTTCGCATTGGTCGCTAGCGGCCTTCTGCTGGCCTCAGGCGCTGTACTGGCTCAAGATCCACCAACAACACCAACTAACCCACCAGCTACAGCTGCAGGTACCGGCACTGGTGCTGGAGCTGGAGCTGCTGGCGCAGCAGGTGGTTTATCAGCCACCACGCTAGTTATTGGTACTGCCATAGTTGGCGGAGCAGCAGCTGCGGCTTCCGATAGCGGCGGCACTTCTGGTACTACTGGTACTACCGGCACAACTCCGTAAGGGTTTGTTTGCAGGTAGACAAGCCACCTGAAACCTTGTTTTAGGTGGCTTTTTTATGTTCGATTCCAAATTTCCAATAAAGACTCCATACGATGACCAGATTCCCGCAAATCGCTTTGGGCGCCTCAGTTCTTCTTCTGCAGGCGTGCATGTTCTCTCCCGGCATGCACATGGACACGGACCGTTTGATCAGCGACGACTCTGCTGAAGAAAGCATGGTCGAGATGGTGCAGATCACTCCCAAATTGATCGCTCAGGATCAAGCCAGCGCTGCGGAAAGAACCATGATTCCGCCAGAACTGCTCGCCTACGAGCCGGAAAACTACCGCATCGGACCGAACGATGCGCTCTTTATCACCGTATGGGATCACCCCGAACTGACAACTCCCGGCGGCCCCCAGCAGACCGATGCAGCCAACGCGCGTGTTGTTCGAGATGACGGCACGCTGTTTTATCCATTTGTGGGTAACGTGGAAGTAGCTGGGCTGACCCTTGAAGAGCTGCGCGAGATCATAACCAAGCGTCTGGCCCGCTACATTGAACAACCCCAGGTTGATGTAAACGTACTGGAGTACAACAGCCAGAAAATCATAGTCAGTGGCGCCTTTGAAAATGCGGGTTTCCTGCCTGTGGACTCACGCCAGTTAACGCTGCTTCAAGCGGTAGGCATGGCCGGCATCGACCAGCAACGGGCCGATCTTTCCAATCTTTTACTGATTCGCGATGGCGTGACTTACAACCTGGACTATGACCGACTGAGCAGCAACGATAGCCGCATCGGGCAGATCTACCTGCGCGCAGGTGACAAGCTGCACCTGGGTCTTAACGATGCCCGCAAGGTATTTGTGATGGGCGAAGTACGCATACCCGAGTCCATCCCCTACCGTACCAGCCGCATGACCCTGACCGAAGTGCTGGGTACTGTTGGCGGACCCCTGCCTACATCCGCCAGCGGCAAGGATGTCTACGTGATTCGGGGTGTCGAGAATCTGGCCACCGAAAAAGCAACTGTTTTCCAGCTTAACGCCGCATCACCTTCGGCCTTTATTCTGGCTAACAAGTTCGAAATGCAGCCACAGGATGTGGTATTCGTGGGCGCCGCGAACATTACACGTTGGAACCGCTTTATCAGCCAATTGTTCCCATCAGCCAATATCCTGCGTACGTCAGTGCTGATCAACGAAGACATCGGCAACAACGGCAACTAATCAAGGGAATGACCGCGTAGTGAATAACCTGTCCCGCCTGGGCGCCTGTTGCCTGGCTGCTTTACTGCTGCCAGGCTGCAACTCGCTGATGAACGACTCCTACCAGACAATCAAGCTGGCGATCAGCGGCCCTGAGCCACTGGTCACCGCCGAGTACGTCAACACCCTTGGCAGGCCTGGGTTGGTGGTTCGCCTGGCGCAGTCCGAGGCGCTGCTAGTACGTGCAGCCGAAAACCGCGGTGTTGCCGAATGGCATGGGTTGGAACAGATGCTGGTGACTCACAACGGCCGCGTGGTTCAGGGAGCTGGCCTGCCTGACGCCAGTGACCTTGTTGCCCCGCTCACAGCCAACGATCCCTTTAGTAATGATTTGCGTCAGATTGGGCTTACTGAAGTGGTACGGCTAGTGGATTTTCCTGAACGATTTCTTACCGGCATTCCGCAAATTTCAACTTATGAGCTTGGGCCTCTGGAAGGCGTCGAGGTAATGGGCGCAGAGTTGCAACTGCAACGCCTTGACGAATATGTTTCCATGCCAGCCATCGGCTTTTCTGCGACCAATTTTTACTGGTTTGAGCCTGCCACCGGCAGGGTAGTAGCCAGCCGCCAGCATCTTGCCCCGGGGCTACCCCCCATGCGTCTGATTGAAGTGCGGCCTGTGGGGTTTGAAGAATGAAGTGCCTTTTATCGAGTCTTGCCGGCGCGGTACTTGCTGGCCTCATGTGCAGCCAGGCGGTAGGCCAGCCTGAGTCTGACAATCTTGTTGTGCATATTGACGGCCAGGTACTTAACCCCGGCAGCTTTGCCTTCGCGCCAAGCGCCCGACTCAGCCAGGCAGCCGCCACCGGTCAGGTCAGCTCCAGTGCCTGGTTTCTGGGTGCAGCATTGCTGCGTGAAAGCGCTATCGAACCGCAGGTTCGACTGAAGGCTGGGGTTATTTTCGAGCTTGAGGTCAATGCGGTGCATGCAAAAGCCACGGGCAACACGGCATTGCTGGAGCTGGCTCAGCGCCTGCATGCGCTCGTCGCACCCTTTCCGATCACCGGCAGGGTGGTGGCCGAGATGAATCCTCTCAAACAACTGCTGCTGCCCAACAACGAGCTGCTGGAAAACGGTGACCGCCTCTTGTATCCCCTGCGAACTGATCAAGTGCGGGTTGTAGGAGCCGTTGAAAAGAACTGCATTCTGCCCTATGTGCCGGGCATGCAGCCTGTCGAATACCTCGAGAGCTGTCCCAGGCACGTCATGTCTGACCCCAGCAATGTCTATCTGGTGCAGCCCAATGGAACAGTAAACCTGGCGCCTGTTGCCGCCTGGAATCTGCGCCCTGCCAATGTGGCTACCGGCGCCATTATCTATGTACCCTTGCGCAGGAAAATGTTATCCCCAGAGGCCACCGGGCTGAATGAAGATATGGCTGCGCTACTGGCGACCCAATACCAGCTCGGGGGGCGCTTTGATGAGTAAAGCTACCCTCTCTCAGCTGGCCTTGACCCTTGCGATCACTGGACTGGCCTTGCCCGGCCTTGCTATTGCAGACCGCTATAGCACCTCTCAACATGACTTTGGTGGCGTAGGTTTGCTGCAGACGCCTACGGCGCGAATGGCGCCCACCGGTGAGTTCAGCTTCAACGCAATCAGGGTAGCGCCCTACAGCCGCTACAGCATCTCGGTCCAGCCTGTTGACTGGGTTGAAGGTACTATTCGTTACAGCACGATTACCAACCGGGACTACGGCCCGGAAGCATTCAGTGGCGATCAGAGCTTCAAAGACAAGGGCGTCGACCTCAAGGTCCGTCTCTGGCAGGAAAATTACTGGTTGCCGCAAGTCGCGCTGGGCTTTCGAGATCTCGGGGGTACAGGCCTGTTCTCGAGCGAATACCTGGTTGCTAACAAGCGCTTCCATGATCTGGACCTGAGTCTTGGCGTGGCGTGGGGTTACATTGGCAATCGGGGAGACATGGATAATCCATTGGGATTGATTGCCGACCGGTTTGATGATCGTGGCGAAGTGACCGCTAACGTTGAACAGGCCGGCCAAGTCAGCACCAACAAGTATTTTCGAGGGCCAATCGGCTTTTTCGGCGGCGTTGAGTACCAAACACCCTGGGAACCCCTCAAGCTCAAACTCGAGTTCGAGGGCAATGACTACAAGTCAGAGCCGCTACTTAACAACCAAACCCAGGATTCGCCTATCAACATAGGCGCAGTTTACAAGTTCAGCGACACTATCTCCTTTAGCGCGGGCTGGGAGCGCGGCAATACCGCCATGTTCGGTATTACTCTGCGTACCAATTTGACGGATGCTTTACCTCCGAAAGTGCTGGATCCCGAGTTGGAGCCGCGCAAGGCACTCCCCGCCGGTGTAAGTGCTAAAACTGTGGATTGGACAAACGTAAGCGAGCGCCTGCGTGATAACGCTGGTTTCGCGGTGGAGTCCATCGAGCGCAAGGACCGTGAGCTGATTATTACTGGCGAACAGACAGTCTTTCGCAACGAAGCCAAAGGCGTGGCCCGTGCCAGCCGCATCCTCGATAACAGCACCGACGAAGGCACCTATGACTGGTACACACTGGTCAACAAGCCACGCGGCATGGCGGTTACCGAAACCAGTATCGATGCCAGCAAGCTGCGCGATCTGGAGCAGAACCGTATCGACATGGCTGAAATGCGCCGGTCCGTGGTCAGTGCCACGCCCAGTGTTCTGGATACCGAGGTGCTGCATACCGAGCCTCTGGACAAATTTACGTATGGGCTGTCGCTAGGTTACAACCAGAACGTGGGTGGCCCGGATGGTTTCATTCTTTATCAGTTCCTGGCGCGGGCGACCAGTCAGTACCGTTTCAACCGTAACGCCTGGGTCAATGCCAGCGTGGCTGCCAACTTGCTGGATAACTTTGACAAGTTCCGCTTTGATGCGCCGAGCCAGTTGCCGAGGGTACGAACCAATATTCGTGAATACCTGACCAGTTCGGATGTGGTGCTCGAGAACCTGCAATATACCCAGACCAAGCGCGTGGACCGTGACTGGTATGCGATGGGTTATGGCGGCATGCTGGAGAGCATGTTTGGAGGCGTGGGTGGTGAAGTGCTGTTCCGTCCGCATAACCAGAACTGGGCAGTGGGCGTGGATATGAACTGGGTACGTCAACGCGGATTCAAGCAGGATCTCAGCTTCCGTGATTACTCGACCCTGACCGGTCACGCCACCGGCTACCTGCAAACCAGCTTCTATGATGTACTGGCCAAGGGCAGTGTGGGGCGTTATCTGGCAGGCGATTATGGTGCCACGCTGGACCTGTCCCGTCGCTTCAAGAATGGTATTACCGTCGGGGCCTGGGTAACCCGGACGAACGTATCTGCTGAGGAGTTTGGTGAAGGTAGCTTCGACAAGGCTGTGTACTTTACCTTCCCGTTCGATGCGTTCTTCGCCCGGTCAACCACTTCCACTGGCACCATCGCCTGGAACCCGCTGACCCGTGATGGTGGTGCACGCCTGGCACGCCGCTACCAGCTTTACGATATTACCAAGGCCGCTGACATGAGCCATTTCAACGATGGCTTCAGCAGCTTAAGGGAATAACCGTGCACTTATGTGGGTAATGCTGATGCGACAATGGGCGCGGTACCGCACGGTGTTCAAGGTCTTGTTTTTTGCCGTGCTCGGGTTAGGTCTCTACCTGGGCATGAGCCCCACTCCTCCCCCGGTAACGGCCAGTTGGCAGGCCTATTTCTACCATTCCGGGGGACTGTTTGCCTGCACTATCCTGAACTTCCTGGCCTTCCCCAGGTGGTATTGGTGGGTGCGCGGACTACTGATGTTTATGGTAGGGGTGGCCGTGGAGTACGTGCAGAGCTTTCACCCGACGCGGTCTGCTGATCTTAACGACATTTATGCCAATACCGCTGGTGTGCTGGTGGGATTGGTGTTGGTTGGGTTGTTTCAGTGGTGGCGCAGACGCAATGGATTCCCGCGTTCGCGGGAATGACAGGGGAGTCAATACGTCATCCTCGCGAATGCGGGGATCCAAGCGGTCTATAAGAAAAACACTACCTCCAGACCCCAGGACCAGCGCCTGGCTGTCAGACCGGTTGCCCTCTCATATCCCACCCAACACGTTCAGCTGCGCTTCTTCGGCGGTGCCAGCCCGTCTGATGTGGTCACTACTTGGCCCTGGGGCGCGGCGGGCTTGCGTTTGGCGGCAGGCTTACCGGTCTTGGGGCGTTTCTTGCCGTCTTTTTTCTTGTCGTCTTTCTTTTTCTTGCTGCCTACCGGCTTGCCGGAGGCTTTGGTTTTCTTCGGGCCTTTGTAGCTGCCGACCAATTCCTTGATCGTGCGACGCTCAAACTGCCTGCGCAGGTAGCGCTCGATGCTGCACATCAGGTTCCATTCGTGGGGCGCCACGAGGGAAATGGCAATCCCTTCCGCCCCTGCCCTACCCGTGCGGCCAATACGATGCAGGTAATCATCGCCACTGCGCGGCATGTCGAAGTTGATCACCAGGTCGAGCTCGTCGATGTCCAGGCCGCGGGCGGCAACGTCGGTGGCGACCAGTACGCCAACATGACCCTGCTTGAGGCGCTCTATGGCCAGCTTACGGTCTTTCTGGTCTTTCTCCCCATGCAGCACATATACCCGCATATCCATGGCCCTGAGCACGCCGTTGAGGCGGTCAGCCATGACACGGGTATTGGTAAAGACGATGGCCTTGCCGGGGCTTTCGTTAGTCAGTATCCACTTGAGCAGCGCTTCCTTGTGGCCCTGATCGTCGGCGGCGATGACTTGCTGGGTAATCGCCGGCGTGTCATCGCGTACGGTGTTGAGCTGCAACAGGCGCGGGGTACGCTGGACTTCTTCGACTACGCGCCGGAGTGCGGCACTGCCCTTGGTGGCCGAGAACAGCAGGGTCTGGCGCTCTGGCGGGCAGGCATTGGCGAGCTTCATGACGTCTTCGGTAAAGCCCATGTCGAGCATACGGTCAGCTTCGTCGAGGACCAGGACCTGAATGTCGGATAAAATCAGGCTACCGGCGGCCAGATGTTCGAGGGCGCGGCCTGGGGTAGCAATGATGATATCGGGGTTCTTGCGCATCTTGGCAGCCTGGACCTTGAAGTCCTCGCCGCCAGTAATGAGCTCGGCCTTGATAAAGGTGAACTTGGCAAACTTCTGCACCTCACTGATGATCTGCCGGGCAAGCTCACGGGTGGGCAGGAGGATCAAGGCGCGAGGCGCCATGGCCTGGCTATCGTCGGTCATCAGGCGCTGCAGGAGAGGCACTACAAATGCCGCTGTCTTGCCGCTGCCGGTCTGGGCAATCACATGCAGGTCATCGCCGGCAATCGCGGGCGGGATCGCTGCCTGTTGAACCTCGGTGGGTGTGTCGAATGACAGTTCTTCAAGGCCTTTGAGCAGACGTTCGTGCAGGGCAAATTCGCTAAACAAGGGTGCTTCCCTCTGGGACGGCGGTGATCGGGTTTGATGGCGGGTAGTGTAACACTGTGCTGCCAAAGTCACCGTCATCCTCGCGCACGCGGGATCCATTCGGGTTCAAAAAGCGCTTTCCAGCACGATGTAAATGGGGCCCGATCTGCGAGAACGACGAATACCAGACAAAAAAAGGGACATCCGAGGATGTCCCTTAAATACCAAACGTACTACTTGAGCAGCTTTACACCTTAACGAATACCCGAGGAGCGCAGGGCTGCCGGAGTAAACTGGTTGTAGCTTGGCTCGAAGTCAAACTGCGGTGCAGAGACTTCTTCGGTGTACATGCCCAGGGCGATGTAACGACCAGCCAGAAGGTCATACAGGGTCTCGATTGAGTAACCTGGGATCTTCTCGTTGTAGTTGAAGGCGATGTGACCTTCACCTACTCGCCACAGGGTGCCACGACCGTCATAGTGATCAGCCAGGTTGATCATCCACGAATCTTCGTCCATGAAGAAGTTACGCTGGGCGTAAATGTGGCGCTGACCGGCTTTCACGTTGCCCTGCACTTCCCACACGCGGTGAAGCTCGAAGCGGGTGTGCTCGGGATTGATGTGGCCTGCTTTCAGCACGTCGTCATAGGTCACTTCGCGCTGAGTCATCTTGTAGCTGTTGTACGGTACGTAGATTTCCTTCTTGCCAATCATCTTCCAGTCATAGCGGTCTGGTGCACCGTTATACATGGCGAAGTTGTCAGAAGTACGCATACCGTCAGAAGCGGTACCTGGACCGTCATACGCTACCTGTGGTGCGCGACGTACGCGACGCTGGCCAGCGTTGTAAACCCACGCCATGCGTGGCTCTTTCAACTGATCCAGGGTGTCGTGTACCAGCAGTACGTTACCCGCCAGACGTGAAGGCGCATTTACACGCTGCTTGAAGAACAGCAGGGTGTTAGGAATTGACGACTCATCGACGTCATCCATCAACTGCGGGTAACCCACTTCCTCTTCAAGCTTGATGAGGGTGTAGGAACCGTTGGTCTGAGGCATGGCTTGCATGTACCAGCGCTTGATGTTCACACGGTAGCGAGTGTTGTGGTTCCAGACGACTTCAGCACCCGATTTTGGAATCGGGAAGGCAAAGGTGCCGTGGGAGAAGTTGTCGAGACCATCACCACCGTTAACCAGCTTGGCCTGACCGGCAGTCTGCTTGACCTGGTCATAGACAGCTTGCTTGTAACCTACAGAGCGGTGTGTTTCGTACACCGGGATCTGGAAGGTTTCAGGATAACGCTCGAACATCGCGATATGCCCTGGGGTCAGGTTCTCGCTGTACTGCTGATAGTTCTGCGCAGTAATGATGAACTGAGGCTGCTCGTTGGCGTACGGATCCGAGGAGAAGTTATCGGCCAGATCCTGACCTGCATCCGGTCCCAGACCACCTGTCCACTCCGGAATAGTACCCGCTGCGTTACCGGCTTTTTCGGCACCGATTGGCGTCAGGTTGTTACCCAACTGATTGATTTCGTCCTGCGTCAGGGTCTGCGCCATAACGCTGGATGCCAGGAGGCTTAAAGCCAGACCGCCGGCACCTAATAGAGTTTTTTGCATACGCATCATTATTTTATCTCTCCAGTTGCCAGTCTTAGAACGTTACGCTGAGGCTTGCCGATACAAAGTCGCGATCGACGTTGGTGTTGTACTTACCATCGAAGAAATCGGTGTAACTCAAGCTGGCGCTGTACTTGTTAGCGTAATCAGCACCTAGGCCAATGCTGATAGCTTTTGCATTTTCAGTGAAGTTAGGGCCGTAACCATCAACATCGTGTGACCAGGTCAGGCTCGGGCTGAGGTTGATACCGGCAAAAACGTTGGAGTAGTTCAACGTTCCACGGAGGCGATAGCCAGAAGACCATTCAGTATAGAAACCATCGTCTTCACACCAGCTAGCTGCGTTAGGCGAACCACCAACTGGAGTACCTTCGTTGGAAGCACACTGACCAGGAGTCAGAGCACCAGCACTATCACCTACCTGTACGGGGCTTTGACCGAAGAGTGAATCACGGCCAAATTTGGTGGTATCACCCAATCCACCGATGTAGTTCACACCAGCTTCACCCACCAGGGCAAGGCGGCTAGCACCTAGCACACGCTCAATGAAGTGAATAGCGGTTACCTGAACCTGATAGAACTCTTTGCGGACGTAGCCCGGGATTTCACTGCCGATCCCACCCAAACCAACGGTCAGACCGCGGTGAGTGTTGTCCTGTGTGGTAGCAGGATTGACAAGCGCTGTACGGCTTTGGTCACCAGTGTTGATCTGCATTGGCATATTCGGACGATAGCTCATCTCACCACTAACAGCGGTACCACCAATGTTGGTTGCGAAGCTAACGCCATACAGGCGGATATCCTCTGGATATTCAAAGAAGTAGCCTGCAGGGCCGAAGTTACCGTCCAAACCCTGGATAGGGTTACCCACGCCTGGCGGCAGACCAGCGATACTGGAGTACAGGGGTGCGCGGCTATGGTAGTTCATACCATAGAAACCAAACTCGGTATCATTCAGGGCTGCGGCATAGTAACGGAAAGCCACACCGAACTGACCACTGTCCTTCGCGTCCTTGTCCTTTTGCGCACGCACGATAGTCAGCGCAGATGGCTGTTGACCTTGTGGGTTATCAACGCCCGCAACAACCAGACGATCGTTACAGCCGGTAGCCAGTGTGTCGGCTCCGAAGAAGGTGCCGCAGTTATCGATTGCGAATGGCGCCCATTTCAGCTGGTAGAACGCTTCCATCGACAGGTTATCTGTCAGGCCCTGGGAGACATAGAGCATCTCAACCGGCAGCAAGCCTTCCTTGATTTCTGCACCAGGACGACGGAAAGCCGCTACGTCAACCGGGTTGATCGAGTTGATCGAGTTCTGGATAAAGGTACTTTCACCCCAGCTCACAACCTGGCGACCTAAACGAACGTTGCCTGGGTTATTACCGATGGTGTAGTTGTGATAGACGAATGCATCAAGAAGAGCAGTGCCTGCGCCTTTCACCAATGGTGGACGGCCATCATCATCAACATCGTAGAAACGCTGGCTGCCGTCTTTGATCTCGGCGTCGTACCAGTACTTACCACGGAAGAACGCACCGGAGTCACCGTAGCTCAGCTCGAGGTCATGAACGCCGCGGAAGATCTTGGAAAAGACGTCTCCGGCTTCATAGTTCTGACGACCATCGTCAGTTGTCCTGGCTGCTGCTTCGCCACCGTTGGCAACACCGATGAAGCGCTTGTCAGCACTCTGGGTTGACATACTGGCGCCAATGGAAAGCTGGGAGTCAAACTGCGCCTGGACATCACCAATGTTGAAAGCTACTGCACCTGCTGAACCCGAGAAGCTGGCCAGACCGATTGCCAAAGGCAACGCTGCGAGCGACCAAGCATGCATTTTTTTTGTCATTGTGCTGCTCCGTTAGATTGAATCATGGATACCAGCAAGCCCGGAGGCGTCTGGCATCGGACATAAGTCTGTCACGGAGAATGAATTTGATTTGTCCGAAAAGGACTAATTTTTGGCCCCAGAGGGACATTCACTTGATGAATGTCCTCTCTAAATCACCTGCAATTATCTGTTCCATTGTTTTGCATAATAAGCTGTTTTGGCATATGTTGACCCAAGAAAGACCCAATGTGAGACAAAAAATACAAGAATAAAGAACAAGAGACTCCTCAGCATGAACCAGAATCTCCATCCGCTACCGTGCGCACGGTTGCAAGAACGGGCTTTTTGGGCTCAAGGCATAGGCCAGACCCTTGCTAATGAATATGGCAAATCCATAGCTGACTTGCCGGACGACTTGCAGCAGTATCTCGAGCCGACAGATCTCAGCGCGGTGCAAATCAGTCAAACGGATATGAATCGCCTATGGCACGCCGCAGCCGAACTGGCCAAGGACGACTGCTTTGGGCTTCAAATGGGGCAGGCATACTGTTCCAACACACTCAAGGTGCTTGGTCTGGCGGCTGTGTCGAGCGCTACAGTGGGCGAGGCCGTGCAGCGTGTTATCCGATTCTTTTCGGTGTTCAGCACCCAGGTCCAGCTTTACTCGGTAGAGGACGACCAGCACGTGACGGTCTACTTCCAACCCAGAGGCACTCCCCATCCAATGCACATGGAAGCTTTACTGTCTCACTGCCAACACATCTGGGAAGCCCTGGAGCCAACCAACAGGCCGATGGTGATTGAGACACGGCTGATTGGCGACCATGAAAAGACCCGTACGACCTGCGAAAGCATCTTTGGCAAACGTATCCGTCCAGGCAGCAAGCGCATCGCAGTGAAGTTCAACAAGCAGACGATGAATATTCCGCTCACGAACGCCGATGCTTTTCTGGCCAAGCGGCTGGATGCAACCCTGGAAGATATGTTGAGCGCCGTGCCCAATGTGGATTTTGCAGAACAGGTCAAACAGCGTATCCGCGTGCTGGTATCAGAACGCGAAGTATCAGAGGACCTGGTAGCCACCCCATTCAATATGAGCCCTAGGCATCTGCGCCGCAAACTCAGTGAGACCCAGACAACATACGAAAAGCTTCTGGATGAAGTGCGCATGGAACTGGCGATTCGTCTGATTCAGGACGGCAAGCTGAACCTCGGGCGTATTGCATTCGAGCTGGGCTTTCTGGACCCCAGCAGCTTTACCCGCGCCTTCCGACGCTGGACCGGCATGAGCCCCACCGCCTTCAGAACCCAGTCGCGCTCGGGTGGCAGTGTTAGTGCTTGAGAATGGGTGGGCGATAAACGAGATGCAGCTGGGTTAAATCATCATTCTCAATCCAGTTGCTCGCGATGGCGGGGCTGGTAGGTATTCGGCAAAAGTAGACAGCCCAACTGAAAGTCCGCTTGGATCCCCGCGTTCGCGGGGATGACGATGTATTTTTAACTCTCGGTGCCTTTACAAGCTTTCGCTGCCATCCCCCTCCTCGTCATTCCCGCAAATGCGGGAATCCATTACTCCACGCCCCGTCATCCTCGCGAACGCGGGGATCCATTGCCCTGCTCCCTGTCATCCTCGCGAACGCGGGGATCCATTGCCCTACTCCCCGTCATCCTCGCGAACGCGGGGATCCATATAGGTTAAAAAACGGTTTTCAGCATTCAGCTTGCAGAAAATACAGACAAAAAAAGGGAGCCTTTCGGCTCCCTTTCTTATTGCCCGAAGGCGACCAGCTTAGCGGATACCCGAGGAGCGCAGGGCTGCCGGGGTAAACTGGTTGTAGCTTGGCTGGAAGTCGTACTGTGGTGCAGAGACTTCTTCGGTGTACATACCAAGAGCGATGTAACGACCAGCCAGCAGGTCGTACAGGGTCTCGATGGAGTAGCCCGGGAGTTTCTCTACGTAGTTGAAGCCCACGTGGCCTTCACCTACGCGCCACAGAGTGCCACGACCGTCATAATGGTCAGCCAGGTTGATCAGCCACGAATCTTCGTCAACGAAGAAGTTACGCTGGGCGTAGATGTGACGCTGACCTGCCTTGACGTTACCCTGAACTTCCCACACGCGGTGCAGCTCGAAGCGGGTGTGTTCGGGGTTGATGTGACCGGCTTTCAGAACGTCGTCATACTTCACTTCGCGCTGAGCCATCTTGTAGCTGTTGTACGGTACGTAGATTTCCTTCTTGCCAATCATCTTCCAGTCATAGCGGTCTGGTGCACCGTTATACATGGCGAAGTTGTCAGAAGTACGCATACCGTCAGAAGCGGTACCTGGACCGTCATACGCTACCTGTGGTGCGCGACGTACGCGACGCTGGCCAGCGTTGTAAACCCACGCCATGCGTGGCTCTTTCAACTGATCCAGGGTGTCGTGTACCAGCAGTACGTTACCCGCCAGACGCGAAGGTGCGTTTACACGCTGCTTGAAGAACAGCAGGGTGTTGGGCATGGTCGACTCGTCCACATCATCCATCAACTGCGGGTAACCCACTTCCTCTTCCAGCTTGATGAGGGTGTAGGAACCGTTGGTCTGTGGCATGGCCTGCATGTACCAGCGCTTGATGTTCACACGGTAACGAGTGTTGTGGTTCCACACGACTTCTGCACCCGACTTTGGAATCGGGAAGGCAAAGGTGCCGTGAGAGAAGTTATCAATACCGTCACCGCCGTTAACCAGCTTGGCCTGGCCCGCTGTGCGCTTGACCTGGTCGTAAACAGACTGTGGATAACCGACTGAACGGTGTGTCTGATAGACCGGCATCTGGAAAGTTTCCGGATAACGCTCGAACAGTGCGATCTGACCAGGGGTCAGGTTTTCGCTGTACTGCTGGTAGTTCTGAGCGGTGATAACGAACTCAGGCTGCTCGCTGGCATAGGGGTTGGACTGAAAGTTGTCACCAACCATGCTGCCCGCATCCGGACCCAGACCACCAGTCCACTCGGGAATGGTGCCTGCAGCGTTACCGGCACGCTCGGCGCCCACTGGAGTCAGGTTGTTACCCAGCTGGTTGATTTCGTCCTGCGTCAGGCTCTGGGCCATAACGCTGGATGCCAGGAGGCTCAAGGCCAAACCACCGGCACCCAACAGAGTTTTTTGCATACGCATCATTATTTTTATCTCCAGTTGCCTGTCTTAGAAATTCACACTAACACTGGCGGATGCGAAGTCGCGATCCACGTTGGTGTTGTATTTGCCATCGAAGAAATCGGTGTAGCTAAGGCTGGCAGTGTACTTGTTGGCGTAATCGAAGTTCAGACCGAAGCTGACTGCCTTGGCGTTTTCAGTGAAGTTCGGGCCGTAACCTTCAACGTCATGCGACCAGGTCAGGCTCGGGCTGACGTTTACGCCGGCAAATACGTTGGAGTAGTCCAACGACGCACGAGCGCGGTAACCCCAGGACCATTCGGTGTAGAAGCCATCGTTCTCACACCAACTTTCCGAGCGCGCTCCACCTGCTTGCTCTACTGCAGTATTTGAAGCGCATGTACCTTCAACACCGGTATCGCCTTCAACATAAGGACTCTGACCGAACAGGGAGTCACGACCAAACTTGGTGGTATCGCCCAATCCGCCAATGTGGTTGACGCCAACCTCACCGACCAGTGAGAGGCGACTTGCACCCATTACACGGTCAATAAAGTGAATGGCTGTAACTTGCGCCTGCCAGAACTCCTTGCGTACGTAACCGGGGATGTAATCGCCAGGATTAACGTTGCCTTCCAGCCCGCGGTGGGTATTGTCACTACCAGGTACAGCAAAGCCACCCGGAACGACGGGGATGCTAGCAGCCAACAAAGCAGTACGGCTCTGGTCGCCTGTGCTGATTTGCATCGGCATGTTCGGACGATAGCTGATTTCACCACCAACTGAAGCTGGACCAACCATAGTCTGGAAGCTCATGCCGTAAAGGCGGATATCTTCCGGGTACTCGAAGAAGTAACCAGCTGGGCCGTTAGCTCCATCGATTCCCTGCACGGGTTGCAAGGTGCCGAAAACGCCAGGTCCAAAGACACCGGAAACAGCATTAGGACCCAATACCCGACCAGCGATGCTGGAATAGAATGGCGTGCGGCTGTGGTAATTCATGGCGTAGAAGCCAAACTCGGAATCATTAAGCTCTGGTGAGAAGTAGCGGAAAGCAACACCGAACTGGCCATCATCGCTAGCTTCTTTATCTTTACTAGCACGTACTATGTAATCCGATACGCCGAGTCCACCCAAAGCACCTGCCTGCAAAGTAGGATCACCCTGTGGGCGATCTGTGCCAGCCACGACCAGACGATCATTACAGCCAGTTGCAAGAGTATCCGAACCGAAGAAGGTACCGCAGTTATCGATTGCGAAAGGTGCCCACTTGAGCTGATAAAACGCTTCCATGGACAGGTTGTCGGTCAGGCCCTGGGAGACATAAAGCATCTCAACGGGAAGCAGACCTTCCTTGATCTCCGCGCCGGGACGACGGAAAGCGGCTACGTCTACTGGGTTGATCGAGTTGATCGAGTTTTGGATGAAGGTACTTTCACCCCAACTAACTACTTGGCGACCCAGACGTACGTTACCGGGATTATTGCCAATCGCGTAGTTGTGATAAACGAAAGCATCGAGAAGCGCCACACCCGCGCCTTTAACTAGCGGTGGACGGCCACTGTCGTCAATGTTGTAAAAATCCTGGCTACCGTCTTTAGTTTCAAAGTCATACCAGTACTTGCCACGGAAGAAAGCACCGGAGTCACCATAAGTGAAGCCCAGGTCGTGCACGCCACGGAAGATCTTGGAGAAAACATCACCCGCGTCGTAGTTCAGGCGACCGTCATCAGAGGTACGGGCTACAGCCTGACCGTTCTCGCCCGGAGTTTGGTAGTGGATGAAACGATCGTCGGCGCTTTGAGTCGACATGCTGGCGCCGATAGAAAGCTGCGAATCGAACTGACCGCGCACTTCACCCATGTTGAAAGTAACTGCGTTAGCTGAACCGGTAAAACTGGCCAAGCCGATTGCCAGTGGCAAGGCCGCGAGCGACCAAGCATGCATTTTTTTTGTCATTGTGCTGCTCCGTTTGGGTACATGAACCTGTGTATCTGAAGACACGTTCAGGACGGGAGCAGTCTGGCATGCACTCCCCGTTGAAGACTTGACTTTGCAGGCCAATTTAATTGACTCTACCGGCCATTCAACGGATGAATCCGAATAAAATTTGTGCTTTCATGCCTTGACATTCAAGGTCTTGGAAAAGAAACCGCTTCACGTGCCATTGGACCCCATGAAATCTGATGGAGCCTTCTATGGCGGGTGTTTCGAAAGGTAACACCTTGTTCAGGGAAACGGGAGTAACTCTTTAAAGCTTCTTATCAGAGGCTAACCCAAACGGGTTAGAAGATGAAAACAGCAATCTGTGAAATCATGCTTGATAGTTCCGCTTGGCGGAATGCAATTTCATGCAGTTGGCAGCTAAAAACTCAAATATATTAATCGGGAAAAGGCAGTTTTGACTGCCAGTTTACCGATTATCTACTACCCACCAGGAACTGAACATGCTGGACGGCTCGAACACGCAGACAAGCGCTAGAACAGGTGAAAGGGCTCTCTGGGTGCCGTTGATTAATCAGGCCCTGCGTCAGTACGAATCTTCCCTTGCCGAATCCAGCGTGGTGCAAAGTCTGTTCGGAGGATTGCCACCCTCTTCCGGCTTTATAGACCAGGCTTCATGCTCTCTGCTGTGGACAGAAGCCGTACAACTGGCCGACGACCCCCTCTTCGGCATGCGTATACACCGACTGTTCAATCCCACCTCCCTGAATGCAATTGCCTTGACCAGCCAGGCGAGCCCAACGCTGGGAAGCGCCCTGAATAATCTGATTCGTTTTTTCCCGATTGCCAGCACTCAAATAAGGTTGGAGACCCGCAAGGGTGAGGATGCCATGCTGCTGGTGTTACGCGCCCAGGGCGAGCCCCATCAGCAGCATGTCGAGGCGCTGATCGGCTATCTATGCCGCTTGCTGCATCAACTGGATCAGGACAACCTGGGATTGCTCAAGGGGGTGGCGCTAATGCGCAGCGATTCCAACGAACTGGAGCAATGTACGCGGCTGCTTGGCTGCCCGGTCAGTGAAAGCACCCAGGGCTGCTATCTGATGCTGGAGGAAACTCTGCTCGCCAAGCCCTTGGCCAGCGCAGATTCGTTCTTGCTACCGCGATTTGTTGAGGCCATGGAGGATCTGCTGGCGAACATGCCGAGCAACGATCTGGTAGAGCAGGTCAAGCGGCGCATTCAGATGTTGCTGGGATCGGGGGACATGTCCGAGGAACGTGTGGCAGTACCGATGAACATCAGTCCGCGGCATTTGCGCCGCAAGCTGAATGCCGAGGGCACCTCGTACGAGCTTCTGGTGGACGAGGTTCGCAAGGAAGGCGCCATCAGAATGATCAGCCAGGGACAACTATCCCTGACCAGCATCGCCTATGAACTCGGCTTTCTTGATCCCAGCAGCTTTACCCGCGCGTTCCGCCGCTGGACCGGAATGAGTCCCACCGCGTTCAGATCAATGCAGCGCGGCGCTGACGCCAGCCAATCCACCGGTAGCTGACAGCGAATTTCAGCAATTATTCCGGCTTGACGAACAGGAGCGTCATCCGGTCGCTCTCGCCAATCCCCATATACTCAATGCGGTTATCGTTGCCTTCTCGCAGGGTGGGAGGCAGGCTCCATACGCCCTCGGGATGGTCGCGTATATCCTGGGGGTTCTGATTGATTGCACTGCGCGAAACAAGTTCAAAGCCCGCTTCCAGCGCCAACTCAGTGATCAATTCCTCTGACACATAGCCGGTATCGATCATCTCCTGCAGGTCTACACCGGGTCGCGCCCGATGCTCTACCAGACCGAGCATGCCACCGGGCTTGAGTACATCGAACATCTTGGCAAAAACGGTGCGGGTTTCATCCATGCCGACAGCGAGCCAGTTATGCACGTTACGGAAAGTCACCACACGATCTGCGCTGCCTGACTCGGCTATTGGGTTGCCGGGATCGTAGTCGAGGGTGGCCATCTCTACTGCGTTGTATACATCACGGCGGGTGAGCAGGCGCTGATAGTCGGCACGCGATTTCTTGAAAAACTCGACGTCGCTATCTTCCGGGAAGTGCGCGGCGATCAGCTTGCCGTCTTCATGCAGTAGTGGCGCCAGGATCTCGGTATACCAGCCCTGACCAGGCCAGATCTCTACCACTGTCTGGTCTGCGCGAATACCGAAGAATTCCAGTGTGGCCTGCGGATTACGGTGCGCGTCACGCATGATGTTCGAGATGGAACGGGTAGCGCTGCCCACGGCATCGCGAATGGCTGCTGTCTCTTCAAAACTCAGAGCCGGCGCCTGCGTGGTGGACAGCGTGACCGAGCTGGTGTCGGCCGTCTGCGCCATGACCGGAGCAATACCCGACGCCACACACACACATGCAATTCCAACTAAAAGATGACGCATTATCTTCTCCTGCCTAGTAACGTTTTATCCGAAGCCTAACAGTTGGATACACAAGGTTCATGTTTGCCATGGGTTTTTTGCTACCAAGCTGTAACAATCATCCCAATTGTGTATCAAAGAAATATGCCCGGGCTGACAGTTCAAGGGCAACTCATTCAAACGGAGCCTACTGTGCGCGATACGTTACCGCTTCTGGACAATCTATCGTTCCCGGCGATTGCCCGCTCAGGCTTGCAGACCCTGCAGGTCAATCTCACTTACACCTGCAATCAGCGCTGCCTGCATTGCCATGTGAACGCCGGCCCTACCCGCACCGAGGCCATGAGCGATCAGGTGCTGGCTACCCTATATGACGTCATAGATGCTCACTCGGTTCAGATTCTCGATCTCACTGGTGGTGCGCCCGAAATGCATCCACGGTTTCGCGAGATTGTCGCCCACGCCCGTCGCGAAGGCCTGCAGGTGATCGACCGCTGTAATCTGACCATTCTGACCGAGCCCGGTTATGAGGGCTTGGCAGAGTTTCTGGCCGAGCATCAGGTGATTGTTTCTGCCTCCCTGCCCTGCTACTCCCGCGACAACGTCGACAAGCAGCGTGGAGATGGCGTGTTCGAACGCAGCATTCAGGGCCTGCAGATGCTCAACGCGCTGGGTTATGGGCAGCCGGAGAGCAATCTGCAGCTCAATCTGGTTTACAACCCCCAAGGCCCGAGTCTGCCGCCACCCCAGGCAGCTCTGCAGGCTGATTATAAAAGCCACTTACATGAAGACTTCGGCATCGTCTTTGATCAGTTGCACACGATCACCAACCAACCCATCGCCCGATTTGGCAGTACGCTGGTCAGCAAGGGGCAGTTCAACGATTACATGCAACTGCTGCGCGACAACTTCAGCGAGCAAAACATGGCATCCCTGATGTGTCGGTCGATGGTCAGCGTGGACTGGCAGGGTTACCTGTATGACTGCGACTTCAATCAGATGCTCGATCTGCCGATGAATCTGCTGGCAAGTGACCGTAGCCACCTGAGTGACCTGCTGGACAATGATGTGGAAAACAACCCCATCGTTACCCGCGACCATTGCTTCGCCTGTACCGCTGGTCAGGGCTCGAGCTGCGGCGGCGCTCTTGGTTGATGGCTTTAACTAACAAAAACTAGCGACGGACGCAGCATGCAATTGACCAGTTGGACGGGCCTGTTTTTTTGGGGTTTTCTGGTGGTGTACGGGGCGATGATGTATTGGATGTCGCCACGCACAGTGACCATTGGCGGCTTCTTCAATGGAGAAGACAGCGCCGGCGGCAAGGCGTCCCCTTTCCTGCTGACCACCAGTATTTTCATCAGCTGGATTTTCGCCAAATCAGTCACCAACGCCGCTAACCTGGGTGCCGAGTTCGGCCTGGTCGGCGGGTTGGCCTATGCCACCTACTGGTTGTCGATTCCTTTGTGTGGCGTGGTCATCTACCGTTTGCGCCGCCACTTCGGCGCCACCGGCATGGTGCAGTTTCTGACCTCCCAGTACGGCCGTGCCGCGGCGCTGGCCTTTACCGCCGCCATCCTGATTCGCCTGTTCAACGAAGTCTGGAGCAATACTGCGGTTGTCGGCGGTTACTACGGCGAAAGCGGCAGCATCGAATTCATAGGTGCTGCCCTTCTGTTTACGGCGGTGACCCTGGCTTACAGTCTGCGTGGTGGACTGCGCAGCTCCATCCTTACCGATGCCGCCCAGGCAGCCATATTTGTCGTGGCGCTGGTCGCTGTACTGGCTCTGGTATTACCCCAACACTCCCCGACCGAACTGGCCAGCACCAGTAACTGGGCCCTGAACGCCGGTGTGGATCTGCTGCTGGTCGCCTGCCTGCAACTGGTGAGTTACCCCTTTCATGATCCGGTCCTGACCGACCGCGGTTTTATCAGTGAAGAGCGCGGTATGCTCAAGGCCTTTGGTGTCGCCGGGGTGCTGGGATTCTTCGCCATTCTCGCATTCAGCCTGATCGGCGTGCATGCGGATCTGATGGGCATGGCGGCTTCAGGGAACGTGCCGGCCGATCTGGCTCGCGCCCTGGGACTGTCTGCGCTGGTAGTAATGACTATCGTGATGATTTCCGCCGCCGGCTCGACCCTGGATTCGACCTTCTCCAGCCTCGCAAAGCTGGTCGGACGCGAGCTTCCCGCGCTGGCAGGCAAGGATCTGGGCCGCAAGGCATTGGCAGTAGGCATGAGCGCGATGGTGCTGTTTGCCCTGTTCGGTAATCTGCCAATGCTGGCCGGCACCGACATTCTCAAGGCCACGACTATCAGCGGGACCATGGTGATGGGGCTGGCACCGGTATTTGTGCTGCACGGCTTCGTCACGCCCACACGCGCAGGCTTTCACCTGAGTTTCTGGACGGGTCTGGCACTCGGCATTGCGCTCACCATAAATTGGATACCCGCGAACTGGGCCATTGGCGATGGCAAATACGCGCTGTTGCTGGGCACAAACCTGTATGGCCTGTTGCTGTGCACCGCCCTGTACTTGATTGCCGGTTGGCTGCAGCGCCCTGGCAACAGGAGCCTGGCATGACTGCTGGACGCACCTGCCCACTGGATTACCGTCTGCCACCGGACAGCTTCGCCGGCGAAACGCTTTTCGAATGCCAGGTGCTGTATGTGATCGGCGGTCTGTACGGCAATCGTCAGGCGCTTACTGCACTGGAAAAACGCCTGGCAGCCGAGCCTGGTGCCAGGGCGGTGTTCAATGGAGATATGCACTGGTTTGATGTGGAGCCCGCTCTGTTTAGCGATATCGAAACGCGACTGGCAGCGCACACCCTGCTGCGCGGCAACGTCGAAACCGAGCTCGCACGGCCCAATGACAGCGCCGCCGGCTGCGGTTGCGGCTACCCGGAAGACGTGGACGACCACACCGTCGAGCGCTCCAATCAGATTCATGCGAGCCTGTGCGATACCGTCCTCCAGTTACCCGGCATGACCCAGCGTCTGGCCGAGCGTCCTGCCACTGCGGTGATCAGCGTTGCGGGCAAGCGCATTGCGATCACCCATGGGGATGAAAGCGCCCTGGCCGGCTGGGCCTGCTCGCGCTCAGCCCTCCTTGAGCCAGCCCGCCAGCTGGCATTGCAAGCCTGGGCTGCAACCAACCTTATTGATGTATTGGCCACCAGCCACACCTGCGCGCCAGCTGCATTGGCTTTACCTGGACTCGCCGTTATCAACAACGGGGCGGCTGGCATGCCGAATTTCAACAATGGCCGTTACGGTCTGGTCACCCGCATCGCCACCCATGCCCACCCCTCTGCGATCTATCGCGCGCAATTGAATGGTTTGGTCGTGGAAGCGCTCGCGCTTAACTATGCACATGACGGGTTTCTTGAGGATTTTGATCGGCAATGGCCGGCTGAAAGCCCCGCCGCGTTGTCCTATCGGGAACGACTGTTAACCGGCACTGATGACGCACCCGCAGAAGCGATGCTGGGCGGCTTCAGCCTGGGACAGACCCTGTGCGCCTTGGCGGCGCTGGATTGATCACTCGGGCTCAGCTGTCATTGCCCTCGGCTGCGTCCGCACTGCGGCGAACAACGTCGTGATATATCTGCTCGGCAGCCTGCTTGAGCTGTTGAGCCTGCTCCAGTGTCATGCTGGTCATGCAAAAGAGTTTCAAGGGGATGTCACTGGCCTGTTCACGCATTTGTTCGCCGGGGCCGGTTAGTGCAATCAGCCACTGGCGCTCGTCATCAATGCTCTTGTGCCGTTGTACCAGCTCTTTTTGCTCCAGGCGCTTGAGAATCGGCGTCAGGGTACCGGCGTCCAGACGGGTGTCTTCGACAAGTTGTTTTATGGGCACTGCGTCGTGCTCCCATAGCGCCAGCATGACCAGGTACTGCGGATAAGTCAGACCCAACGGCTCTAAAAGGGGTCGATAGGCCCGTACCATCGCATTGCTTGCGCTGTAGAGCGAATGACAGAGCTGATTTCGTAACAACATCCGGCTGTTGGCATCTGATAGAGGAGCGCTTGGGTGTGAGTCGGACATGAAACGTCTCGTGCAGGTGGATACAGGATTTATTTTGCGCACAAGGTATTGACCCGTCAATAGCTGTCGCCTATTGTTTTGCGCACAAGATAGTTTACGCGTTCACACTTTCAAGGAAGCACTAATGAAGATATTGATAATCATCGCCCTGGTACTCGTCACCCTGATCGCTATCGCCTTCGGATTTATCTACTGGCAGAACAGCCAGGTGCCGGAGCTGGGGCATCAGGGCGGACAACTCACGCCACTGAGTGATAACCCCAATGGCGTATCGACCCAGACTGATAACGCAGGAAAGGCCGTTGCCCCCTGGCCGTTCAAGTCGGATCGTGCCGCGACCATGCAAGCCATCAAGAACGCCGTAGCGGCCCATGGTGGCGCCGAGATAGTGCGTGAGGAGGAGGATTATCTTCGCGTCGTGTTCGTTACGCCTAAAATGCGCTTCCGTGATGATGTCGAGTTCTATCTGGATCAAACGGCCCGTCAGGTGCACTTTCGGTCCGAAAGCCGTGCTGGCAAGTCGGATATGGGCCTCAACCGCCAGCGCTACGAACAGCTGACCACAGAGTACGCCCGGTAAAATCAGTCCCCTTTTATTTTCGCAGTCTGGAGTACCCGCAACATGAAAACCGGCAAGATCATTGTTCTACTCGTCATCGCCGCGTTGGTCGCGGGGTTCTTCCTGTTTGACCTGAACCAGTACTTCAGCCTCGAGGAAATCAAAGCCCAGCAGGCGACACTCAATGCCCAGGTCAGCGCCAATCCGTGGCTGGCTGGCGGCATCTTCTTTGCCATCTACGTGCTGGTAACCGCGCTATCGTTGCCTGGTGCCGCCCTGATGACCCTGCTTGGCGGGGCGCTCTTCGGCATTGGTTGGGGTCTGTTGATTGTCTCCTTCGCCTCAACCCTGGGCGCCACACTGGCGATGCTGATCAGCCGTTTCCTGCTACGGGACTGGGTACAGGAGCGCTTTGGCAGCAAACTCAAGCCGATCAACAGGGGCATGGAGCGTGAGGGTTCCTTCTATCTTTTTGCCCTGCGCCTGGTACCTGCCTTTCCGTTCTTTGTGATCAACCTGGCCATGGGCCTTACGCGTATCAAGGTCGGCAGCTACTGGATAGTCAGCCAGATCGGCATGCTGCCGGGCACGCTGGTATTTGTAAATGCGGGCCGTCAGTTGGGGGAGCTGGAGTCATTGGGCGGCATTTTGTCGGTCGATCTGATCGGGGCCTTCGTGCTGCTGGGATTATTCCCGCTGATCGCACGCAAGATCCTCGATCTCGTCAAGGCACGTCGGGTTTACACCGGCTGGACCAAGCCCGCGCAGTTTGACCGCAATCTGGTGGTGATCGGCGCTGGTAGTGGCGGTCTGGTAAGCGCTTATATCGCTGCGGCGGTCAAAGCCAACGTCAGCCTGATTGAAAAACATGCCATGGGTGGCGACTGCCTCAATACCGGCTGCGTGCCCTCCAAGGCTCTGATCCGTTCGGCCAAGCTGGCCGCCGAGGTTAATCGCGCCCATGCCCTGGGCTATAACGAGGCCAGTGCGAGCGTGAACTTTGCTCGGGTGATGGATCGCATCCAGCGGGTCATTGGCGATATCGAACCCCATGATTCGGTGGAGCGCTATACCGGTCTGGGCGTCGAGGTACATCAGGGCGCAGCAACTATCCTTTCGCCTTGGGAGGTCGAGGTAAACGGGCAAACCCTGACCACACGCAACATCATCATCGCCGCTGGTGCACGACCGTTCATGCCGCCGATACCGGGCCTGGATAAAGCCAACGCCTTCAACTCGGACACTATCTGGGGCCTGCGCGAGCAACCCAAGCGTCTGTTGATTCTGGGTGGCGGCCCGATTGGTTGTGAGTTGTCCCAGGCCTTTCAGCGCCTGGGCAGCCAGGTCATTCAGGTGGAACGCGATACGCGTCTGCTGGCCAAGGAAGACCCCGATGCGGCCGAGGTAGTAACCAGGACGCTGCGCGAAGAGGGTGTTGATCTGCGTCTGCAGCACAATGCCGAGCGCTTCGAGAAGGTCGACGGGCAGGATCAACTTGTCGCGCGCAATCTGGAAACCGACGAGGAAGTCACCATTGCATTTGATGCAGTACTGGTTGCCGTCGGCCGCAAGGCCAACACCGAAGGTTATGGCATCGAGAAACTGGACCTGGTCAAGCGCGAGAATGGCACCCTGGATACCGATGAGTTTCTGGCCACGCGTTACCCGAACATCTACGCCGTAGGTGATGTGACTGGACCCTACCAGTTCACCCACGTATCAGCGCATCAGGCCTGGTACGCAGCAGTCAATGCGTTGTTTGGTACATTCAAGCGCTTCAAGGTGGATTATCGCGTCATCCCGCGGGTGACCTTTACCGACCCCGAAGTCGCCACCGTAGGCCTGACCGAGGCCGATGCGAAAGAACAGGAGGTGAAGTACGAGATCACCCGCTATGGTATCGACGACCTGGACCGGGCAATCGCCGATCAGGCTGCCGAGGGTTATGTGAAGGTGCTCACCGTGCCGGGCAAGGACACCATTCTGGGTGTGACCATTGTCGGCGCCCACGGTGGCGAACTACTGGCCGAATATGTACTGGCGATGAAGTACAACCTGGGTCTGAACAAGATACTCGGCACCATCCACAGCTACCCGACCATGGCTGAAGCCAACAAGTTCGCCGCCGGCGAATGGAAACGCGCCCACGCACCGGAGAAACTGCTGCAATGGGTAGCCAAGTTCCACCGCTGGCGTCTGGGCAACTGAATGCCCTGGTTGTCGGTTGTTGTACCCGTACGTAATGAGGCTGCTGGCATCGTTCAGGTGCTGGAGCCATTGCAGGGGTTACGGGGCGAGATCGAGATCATTGTGGCAGACGGGGGGAGTGAGGACGGCACTGTTGGACTGGCTGGACCGCTGGCGGATCAGGTTATTGGTTCCGCCCCAGGGCGGGCCCTGCAGATGAATGCGGGGGCTGCGCTGGCCAGCGGTGAGGTGTTGCTGTTTTTGCACGCGGATACGCGTTTGCCTGAGGGGTTTTTGGGGATGATTCGGGCCGTAATGCCCGAATCTTTACCTGTCACTTCCGTCCCTTCCTCCGTCATTCCTAACTATTCGACTGCCATTCCCATATCTTCCCCCGTCATTCCCATATCTTCCCCCGTCATTCCCGCGAACGCGGGAATCCATACCGACCCTCAGACAACACCGAGCCACAAACAAGAATCCTCAGCCCAACCTGACCCCAGCATGGACCCCCGCGTTCGCGAGGATGACGTTAAGGGGGGGCCCGATTCCCGCGCGCACACCAACTGCGAGACAGCCCAATGGGGTCGTTTCGATGTTTGCCTGTCACCCTCCTCCCCCGCGCTCAATGTGGTCGCCTGGATGATGAACCAACGCTCACGTCTGACCGGGATCTGCACGGGGGACCAGGCCATATTTGTGCGGCGTGACCTGTTAAACCAAGTGGGTGGCTACGCGGACATCCCGCTTATGGAGGACATCGACCTCTCCAAACGCCTGAAACGCTTCTCCCCACCTGCCTGTATCCGCACTCCTCTCAGTACATCCAGCCGTCGCTGGCAACAAAACGGCGTGATCAGAACGATCCTGTTGATGTGGTCGTTGCGTCTGCAGTACTGGGCTGGTGTTTCCCCGGTGCGACTCGCGGAAAAATACTATCCTGCCCGGCAACTCGAAAAATGAGCGTGCAATGACCGCAACCCGTCCGCTAATAATATTCGCCAAAGCCCCGGTTCCGGGGCAGGTAAAAACCCGCCTGATCCCCGCCCTTGGGCCTGACGGCGCCTGTGAACTGTACGAAAGATTGCTGCGGCACTCACTGGAACAGACCCGAGACTGGCCTGGCGAACGCTTGCTCTATTGCGCTCCGGATACCATCCACCCGGTCATCCAGACATTGGCCCTTGAACACAAATTGATCTTGCGCCAGCAGCAAGGCGAGGACCTGGGCCAGCGTATGGCCAATGCCCTGGCAGATCATTCCAATGGCGCTCTGCTGATCGGTACCGACTGTCCACTGCTCGACTGCAAACATCTGCACGCGGCCGACCTGGCTTTGGAGCAGAACGATATCGTCATCATCCCCAGCGAAGACGGTGGTTACGTTCTGATCGGTGAGCGCACACCGCATCCGGCACCGTTCAGCAACATGACCTGGAGTCACGCCGATGTCCTCAGGGACACGGAAACTCGCATCGTGCAGGCTGGTCTGAGCCTTTGGCTGGGTCCGGTGCTCTGGGATCTGGACGAGCCGGAGGACCTGCCGAGGCTATCGGAACTGAGCATCCCGTTTGGGCACGATCCCCGCTGAGTCATCCATCACAACTGTTTATGCAACTGCATTCCATCTGCGGGACATAGTTCCGCTCCCCAATCCGTGACTATATGGTCAGGCTTTGCCGTTGCGCCCTGACGCGTGATGGTCCATTGCCCTAGCACCCGACCAGACAAGGATAACCATGTTCGAACTCAGCCCCCGCGTTCAGGACCTCAAAGAACAACTCGAAAGCTTCATGGACGAGCACATTTACCCCAACGAAAAGCTCTTCTACGAGCAGGTGAAGCGGGACAAGTGGGGAGCGCCGCCGATTCAGGAAGAACTCAAGGCCAAGGCGAAAAGCATGGGGCTGTGGAACCTGTTTTTGCCCCACAGCGAGCGTGGTGCAGGGCTTAACAATGAAGAATACGGTCACCTGTGTGAAATCATGGGCCGCTCCTCCATTGCGCCCGAGGTGTTCAACTGCAGCGCGCCGGACACAGGCAACATGGAAACCATCGAGCGCTATGGCAATGAAGAACAGAAGGAACAGTGGCTCAAGCCCTTGCTGGCCGGCGAGATTCGCTCCTGCTTCTCGATGACCGAACCTGATGTGGCGTCTTCCGATGCTACCAACATCCAGTGCGAGATCCGCCGCGAAGGCGACGAGTACGTGATCAATGGTACCAAGTGGTGGTCCTCTGGAGCCATGGCTAACAGCTGCAAGATTGCTATCGTGATGGGCAAGAGCAATCCCGATGCACCCAAGCACCTGCAGCAGAGCATGATCCTGGTGCCACTTGACGCGCCCGGCGTGACCATCGTGCGTGACCTGCATGTGTTTGGTTACGACCACGCACCCCACGGCCATGCCGAGATCAAGTACGAGAACGTGCGCGTACCGGTTTCTAATATGTTGCTGGGTGAAGGTCGCGGCTTCGAGATCGCCCAGGGTCGCCTCGGGCCGGGCCGGATTCACCACTGCATGCGCAGTATCGGCGTCGCCGAACGCGCGCTGGAAGCCATGTGCCGCCGCGCCGCCGATCGCGTTGCATTCGGTAAGCCGCTGTACAAGCACGGCAGCACCTCCGAGAACATCGCCAAGTCCCGCTGCGAGATTGACCAGGCGCGTCTTTTGACCATCATGGCCGCGCGTAGCATGGACCAGTTCGGCAACAAGATCGCACGCCAGCAGATCGCGATGATCAAGGCCGTCGCCCCGACCATGCTCTGCAACGTGCTCGACCGCGCCATCCAGGTCCACGGCGCCGCAGGCGTTTGCCAGGATACCTTCCTCGCCTCAGCCTACGCCAAAGCCCGCACCCTGCGCCTGGCCGACGGTCCGGATGAAGTGCATTTGGGCACCATCGCGAAGCTGGAGATGAGCCGGTACCTCTAGATCGTACTCCGGCATCACTGCAATCACCCTCACGTCATCCCCGCGAACGCGGGGATCCATTCGCGGGGTTGGGTGCACTGAGTCTTGTCAATTGAGCCTGGTGGGGACGGCGAGTCAGTATGGATTCCCGCGTGCGCGGGTATGACGGATAAAAGATACGGCGTCTCCGCCAACACCCTTACATCATCCCCGCGAATGTGGGGATCCATTCGCGGGGTTGGGTGCACTGAGGCTTGTCAATTGAGCCTGGTAGGGACGGCGAGTCAGTATGGATTCCCGCGTGCGCGGGAATGACGGGGGAAAGCAACGTCGTGCGCGGGATTGACGAGGAAAATTACGTCATCCGCGTGAACGCCCGAGAGTCATCCCCGCGTGCACTCTACGTCATCCCCGCGAACGCGGGGATCCATGCTGACTGTCGTTTACAGCACCCAACCAAATACCCAGACAATCAACGCCAACAGAGAACAACATGAGTACATTATTTGACCTGACCGGCAAGGTAGCCGTCATCACCGGTTCCACAAAAGGCATCGGCAAGGCCATCGCCGAGGAGTACGCCAAGGCCGGTGCCAGGGTGGTTATCTCCAGCCGCAAGGCTGATGTCTGTGAGCAAGTCGCCAACGAACTCAAATCCAAGGGCTTTGACGCCCTGCCCATCGCCTGCCACGTGGGCGACAAGGCGCAGTTGCAGAACCTGGTCGACAAGACCATCGAGGCCTGGGGCAGGATCGATATTCTGGTCTGCAACGCAGCGACCAACCCAGTCTACGGCGCCACTTCCACAGTGAGCGACGAGGCCTTCGACAAGATCATGGGCACCAACGTCAAGGGCACCTTCTGGCTCTGCAATATGGTCATTCCGCAGATGGTCAATCTGGGTGGTGGTTCCATCGTACTGCTCTCAAGCATTGCCGGTATCCGCGCCAGCGCCAACATCGGCGTGTATGGCATGTCCAAGGCTGCCGAGGCAGGTCTGGCGCGTAACCTATCGTTGGAATGGGGGCCGCATAACATCCGCGTCAATTCCATTGCACCTGGCCTGATCCGTACCGATTTTGCCCAGGCCCTGATGGACGATCCTGACCGCCTCAAGCGCATCGAAGAAAAGCTGCCCCTGCGCCGCGTCGGCGAACCCGTGGATATCGCGGGTGTTGCGCTATTTCTGGCTTCTGCCGCAGGTGCCTACGTCACCGGCCAGACGATCGTGGCGGACGGTGGCGATACCATTACCTGAAAAAAGTCCTGGGGTTGTGCAGGATTGCTGCGTATTCAGCGCAGCAATACCCCGGCCGTACTGCAAGACAGCCGCATCCCCTTTCGTCCAGAATACCTCTACTCTTGATCAACGATTCCAATAACAGGTTACCTGCAGATGAGCGAAGCCATCCTGATTGATGTTTTACCCGCACACCAATTCGACCAAGATCGCCTTACCCGGTACCTCACCGGACACTTGCCAGGCGCGGAATCCGGAATGAGCGTCAAACAGTTCCAGGGCGGCCAGTCCAATCCGACCTATTTGCTGGAGATCGGCGGCAAGCGCTACGTACTGCGTAAAAAGCCACCAGGCAAGCTGCTGCCGTCGGCCCACATGGTTGAACGCGAATATCAGGTGATCAATGCACTGGGTGCCACTGACGTGCCTGTGCCCAAGGCACGCCTGCTGTGTGAGGACCCTGAGATCATTGGTACTGCGTTTTACATCATGGATTACGTGGAAGGTCGGGTGCATACACAACCCCTGCTGGAAGCCGTCGAGCAGAGCCAGCGCGAACCTATCTATCACTCGATGATCGAGACCATGGCCAAGCTGCACAATGTCGACTGGAAAGCAGTCGGCCTGGAAAGCTATGGCAAGGCCGAGGGCTACATTCCCCGCCAGATCAAACGCTGGAGCGGCCAGTTTGAAGCGAGCCGCACCGGCGACATGCCCGCCATGGACGAGCTCATGGCCTGGCTGCCGAAGAACATGCCGGAGAAAGATGAAACCACTATCGCCCATGGCGACTTCCGGGTCGGCAATCTGATTCTGCACCCCACCGAGCCCAGGGTCGTATCGATCCTCGACTGGGAACTGGCAACCCTGGGCCATCCCCTGTCTGACCTGGCCTATTGCTGCCTCCCCTACCACCTACCCGCAGGCATGAACGGCGTGAAGGGCATGCTCGGCGTAGATCTCAAGGGTATGGGCTTGCCGGAGGAACAGCAGGTACTGGACTGGTACTGCCAGTACACCGGCCGCAGCGAGATCCCGAACTGGAATTTCTTCGTCGCGTTCTCACTGTTCCGCCTGGCGGCCATTGTGCAGGGTGTTTACCACCGCGCATTGCAAGGCAATGCCAGTAACGCTGATGCGCTGGAAGTGGGTAAGCGCGCAGGTCTGCTGGCCCAGCGTGGCTGGGAGATAGCGCAGGGGAAATAAGTAGTTTCGGCACCAACATCCTTGGCGACTGGAAGCGGAAGCCAAGGTCAAAATGGATTCCCGCGTGCGCACGCCACCGTCATCCTCGCGAACGCGGGGATCCATTGTCGTGTTCAGAAACGCTGATGTTTCGCGTTCCCGACTCGGTGTTGCTGAAAGGTCAGAATGGATTCCCGCGTGCGCGGGAATGACGGGAAAACGAGAGAATGACGCCCCCCACCATCATCTTCGCGAACGCGGGGATTCATTGTCGGGTCAGGAACAACACACCATATTTCAGGAGAGAGCTAGATGTCCAAACCGATCAAACGCGTACTGCTGACGAACGACGACGGTTGGCGCGGTCCGGGGCTGAAAATCCTCGAAGATATAGCCGAGCAGATCGCCGACGAGGTCTGGATCATTTCCCCCGACCTGGACCAGAGCGGTGTGTCCATGTCCATCACGCTGCATTCGCCACTGCGCGTTCACCAGTTCGAGGAGCGACGTTTCAGCATCAGCGGCACACCCAGTGACTGTGTGTTGCTGGCAGTCGGCGAACTCATGCCAGTCCCGCCCGACCTGGTGCTGTCTGGCGTGAATGCCGGCGCCAATATCAGCGACTCGGTGGCCTATTCCGGCACGATCGGCGGCGCGCTGACAGCTACGCTGATGGGCATCCCTTCGATTGCCCTGTCCCAGGCCTATCACAAGGGCAACGAAATCCACTGGGAGACGGCCAGCCAGTTTGGCGCGGGCATCGTGCGCCAGCTACTGGAAAAAGGCTGGCCGACCGATTGCGCGATGAACGTCAATTTTCCCGCTACGCCTCCAGGTGAGGTCACCGGTATTGCCACCTGCCGCGCCCGTGCCGGCAGCATCGGCGGCATCAATATCGAAAGCCGAAGGGACACGCGCGACATTCCCTACTACTGGCTTGGATTCCAGCGCCAGACTGAGCGCATTATTGGCATGGATACGGATGTTGGTGCCCTGCGCGCCGGTCGTATCAGCATCTCACCACTGCGCTTTGAACGCGATATCGCTACCTGGCAGCTCGACAATCAGGCGATCTCGGAGAAGCTTGGCATCAGCTACCAAAGTGACGAGGCCTTGGCCGGCGCTGGAACTGATCCGAGCATTGATCACTGAGCCATGTGAAAGGCTGAACGCTTGAAGCCAATGAAATTCAAATCTATCCAAACAGCCCGGCGCAGAGCCAGATGATCTGCGCTGACTGGTTATTTTAATTTTGTTACTAACAGGGAGAGACCATCATGCAACGCTATGAAAATAAAGTCGTTCTGATCACCGGTGCAGGCAGTGGTATTGGCAGAGCCACCGCCAAGCGTATGGCCAGTGAAGGCGCCCATCTGATGCTGGTAGATCGCAATGAGGAAGGCCTGAATCAGACGCGCGATGAGCTGCCCGCCGGCACCAAGGTACTCCTGCAGGCCATGGATGTGTCTGACGAGAGTGCGGTTGAAAAGTGCGTTGCCGATGCGATCGCGCATTACGGTCAGTTGGACGTCCTGTGCAACAACGCCGGCATCGCCGGTGGCGATTACGGTACCGCGCCAGAACAGAATCTGGAGACTTGGCAGAAGATCATCAGCGTCAACCTCTACGGCGTGATGCTGTTTACCAAATACGCCTCCAGGCAAATGATAGAACAGGGCAAGGGCGCCATTGTGAATACCGCTTCAGTAGCAGGTATCCGCTCCGGCGCAGGTGGCAATGCGTACAGCGCGTCGAAGGCTGGTGTGATCAACTTCACCATGACATCGGCTTGCGACCTGGGTGGCTCCAACATACGGGTCAATGCTGTTTGCCCAGGCCTGGTGGAAACCGGCATGACCAAACCCGTGTTCGACTACGCCCGGTCCAACAACAAGGAGCAGAAGCTCGGTGCCCGCTGTGAGCTCCGCCGCTACGGCCGCCCCGATGAGATAGCCGCCGCGATCGCCTTCCTCGGCAGCGACGATGCCAGCTATGTAACCGGTCAGGCGCTGGCGGTGGATGGCGGCAATACCGCCTCGTTGAACCTGCCAGGCATGAAAGTCTAAGGCCTTCGTGAGGGCTGAAGAGGATTCCCGCGAACGCGGGAATCCATGGACCGGCGCGGGCGCGCCAAGACGTTGCATACGTTAACTAAGTGTTTACTGAAAAACCGCTTGGATTCCCGCCTTCGCGGGAATGACGGGGTGTGTTTTTGGAATGACCGTGTATTTGGGGAATGACGGTGTACTTAAGGAATGACGGGGTGTTTTGTCAAACGCACGTGCATGGCGTTAACATGGCTACTTATCCAATAGCCATCGATAGGTTCATGAACCAGACCCCCGACCTCTTCGCTCCCACCCCTGCCCTCCGCGAGCCCATTGACGATGGTGCCTGGTTGTTACGTGGTTTCGCGCTGGATCAGGCGGACCATTTGCTCGAGGCAATCCAGCAGGTTGCCGCCCAGGCAGCATTCCGCCATCAGGTCACGCCCGGCGGACATACCATGTCTGCAGCCATGAGTAGCTGTGGTCTATTGGGCTGGGTAACCGATCGCTACGGTTACCGCTACGGCAGCCGTGACCCACTGACCGACCAACCATGGCCGGAGATGCCTCCCATTTTGCGGCAGTTAGCGGTCGAAGCTGCAGAGGCTAGTGATTACGCGCATTTCGAGCCGGATGCCTGCCTGATCAATCGCTATGAAACCGGGGCAAAGATGGGCCTGCACCAGGACAAGGACGAGGAAGATATGGACGCGCCTATTGTCTCGGTATCACTGGGCGCGCCTATCCGTTTTTTGTTTGGGGGTTTGGCGCGGACGGACAAGGCCGAAGGCTGGAAGCTTGAGCATGGCGACGTGGTGGTCTGGGGCGGCCCCAGTCGATTGTTCTTTCATGGCGTCGCGCCCCTTGGCAAGCGCGCTGAACATCCGGCAACGGGGGCTATGCGGTATAACCTGACGTTTCGGAAGGTGCGGGCCTGAGGTGACGCGGACCATCAAAAAACCCGGATCTGAACGAACAGACCCGGGTTTTCTTTCAGCTTCAAGCTTGTTGCTTAAAGCTACGCCTTACAGAACTTCAAACAGACCCGCAGCACCCTGCCCACCACCAATACACATGGTGACGACAACGAACTTGGCGCCGCGGCGCTTGCCTTCGATCAGCGCGTGGCCGGTCAGGCGGGAGCCGGTTACACCATAGGGGTGACCGATGGCGATGGAGCCGCCGTTGACGTTGAGTTTTTCCATTGGGATGCCCAGCTTGTCGCGGCAGTAGACGACCTGCGATGCGAAGGCTTCGTTGAGTTCCCACAGATCAATATCGTCCATGGTCAGACCGTTGCGCTTGAGCAGCTGCGGAATCGCATAGACCGGACCGATGCCCATTTCATCAGGCTCGCAACCGGCAACGCTGAAGCCGCGGAAGATGCCGATAGGCTCGACGTTCTGTTGCTCGGCTGCGGTGCTGTTCATTACAACGCAAACGGAAGCGCCGTCGGACAGCTGGCTGGCGTTGCCAGCGGTGACAAAGTGCTCTGGACCACGGACCGGCTGCAGGCCCTGGAGGGCTTCCAGTGTGGTACTCGGACGGTTGCACTCGTCCTTGACCAGGTTGACTTCCTGCTCGCTGACTTCACCGGTTTCCTTGTCCTTGACCAGCATCTTGACGGTGTAAGGCACGATTTCGTCGTCGAACTTGCCGCTTTCCTGGCCGGCTGCAGTGCGCTGCTGGCTGATCAGGGAATACTCGTCCTGCGACTCACGGCTGACGTTGTAGCGGGCGGCTACGATGTCGGCGGTCTCGATCATGGACATGTACAGGTCGGGCTTATTGTTCTTGATCCACTCGTTGGTGCCGTGGAACATGTTCAGCTTGTCGTTCTGGCACAGGCTGATGGACTCAACGCCGCCGGCGACGATGGCTGGAATTTTCTCGCTGACAACACGCTGGGCAGCAATCGCGATGGACTGTAGCCCGGAGCTGCAAAAACGGTTGATAGACATGCCTGCGGTAGTCACGGGCAAACCAGCGCGGATCGCGGCCAGGCGAGCCATGTTCTTGCCCTGGGCGCCTTCGTGGAAGGTAGCGCCAAGGATGCAGTCTTCAACCAGCGAAGGGTCAATGCCAGCACGCTTGACGGCGTGCTCGATGACGTAGCCGGCCATGTCGACACTGTGGGTGTTGTTCAGCGCGCCGCGATAGGACTTGCCCAGTGCGGTACGGGCTGTGGATACAATAACTGCGTCAGTCATGTTGTAGCTCCTGTTTCAAAAAACCATCTGAAAAGCGCCCGGACTGGCCGGGCATCCATGTGTCGGATCAATTTTAGGCGGGCTGCCGTTCGCCCCACTGCTCGAGCGTCACCCGGCTTTCCCTGTAGGGCTTCAACCCCATCCATAGAAACAGGATGGCGGCGGAAGTAGCGACGCTGGCGACGATGAACAGAGAGTAGCGTATTGCATCATCGTAGCCAAAGACGTAATCGGTCACCAAAGCCACGGCGGTCGGGCCAATACCCAGGCCGATAAGCGTGACGACGAACAGATAGATCGCCGATGCCTGACCACGCATGGCGTTGGGCATGACTTCCTGAATTGCCGCCGGCGCCACGCCAAAGGGCATGGCGATGGTAAAGACATTGAAGACCATCAGCGCCCAGACCATGTTCAGGTCACCCAGCAGGAAAACCACGTTGCAGGGCAAAGTAAGAACAGCTGCCAGCACACCAACACGCATGTTGGCGTCCTTGTGACCCTTGCGCGCCCAGTGGTCCGCCAGGCGGCCCCCGAAGACAATGCCCAGGGAGCCTGCCACCGCAACAATGGAGCCGTAATAGATACCGACTTCGCCAGCGGTCAGATCGTGGGTGCGGATAAAGAAGGTCGGAATCCAGGCCGAAGCACCGTAGGAAGCAAACGACAGGAAAGCAAAGCCGACGTTGTGGCAGATAACAGTCTTGCGGATGCTGACCAGGTAAGCGCCTACATCCTTGAGTGGCACGCTGATGCCAGCACCGATGCCCTTGCGCATGGGTTCCTTGAGCGCCAGCAGGACGAAGCAGAATGCGATACCCGCACCACCAATGATCAGAAAGATCATCTGCCATGGGCGCACCGTGCCCAGGATCGGCAGGATCATGTCGCCCTGATTGGACGCGAAGGTCACTACTATGCCGCCCAGCAAAAAGGCGATGCCCGCACCCAGATAAATACCCATCGAGTAGACACTGATAGCCGTGGCGCGTTTTTCCGGCGGGAAACTGTCGGCTAGCAGCGAATAAGCCGCGGGCGACAGGGCCGCTTCACCGGCACCTACGCCAATCCGGAAGATCACGAAATGCCAGTACTGACTGGCCAGGCCGCAGGCCGCGGTCATCAGGCTCCAGACGAACACGCCCGCGCCGATCAGACCTTTGCGGCTCTTGCTGTCTGCGATCCGGCCCATCGGAATGCCGCAGATAACGTAGAAAATAGCGAAGGACAGGCCCATCAAGAGGCTCATCTGCGTGTCGGAGATATTCAGATCCGCTCGGATGGGTCCTACCAGCAGGTTGAGGATCTGCCGGTCAATAAAAGACAGGATATAACACAGCAAAAGGATGAATACGGTCAACCACGCGCGACCCGAGGTGGGATAAAGGCTATTGTTATTAGACACACTTACTCCGTACAGGCTAGAAAACTGCGAAAAAAGAGATTATCAGGTTCGCAGAGCGAAAGGCGATTTCGTTTATGGCTATCATCAAGGAGCATGCGGCTCCATCAGCATCGGCTATCTGAAACGACCAACTACTCGGGGTAACCTCATGACCACAGCTGTTTCTCCACTTGTTCTTGCTGGTGCAGGCCACGCGCATTTGGTGGCCATGCGTCAATGGATAGACCGCGGCTACCGGGCGCCGGAGGGTGCCGTACTGATCAGCCCCACGCCTCAGGCCTGGTATTCAGGCATGATGCCTGGGCTGATCGCCGGACGCTTTTCCGAGCAACAATGCGCAATCGAGTTGGCGCCCCTGTGCCGCGCCTGTGGACTCGAGCTGATTATCGGCGAGGTCGCGCAACTTGACGCCCACGGGCAGATTCTGACCCTGACGGGCGGACGAACTCTGGGCTATGAATATCTTTCATTGAACTTGGGATCGGTGCCGCCGCAACCCAGAAACCCTGACTACAGCGTGGTCATGGTGCCCGCCAAACCCTTTGCACCTTTTGCCAACCAATGGCAGTCATGGCGTAAAAGATCCGGCGCCATGGAGCTCGCCGTAGTGGGTGGCGGGCCCGCAGCTTTCGAACTGACACTGGCGCTGCACAAAAGCCTGCCCCATGCGCGCCTTTCGCTGATTTGCGACAAAACCCTGCTGGAAGGCCTGGCTCCCGAAGCCGCCCGGCGCGCGCGTAATTTATTGGTCCATCACGCGATCGAACTACGCGAAAACACGCGCATCGAACGAGCCTCTGGTGGCTGGCTGATGAGTGAGTCTCACCGGGTTCAGAAAGCCTCCGCACTGGTTATTGCCACTGGTGCAGGGGCCCATGCTTGGCAGGCAAATTCAGGGTTGGACTGCGATGATTTCGGGTTTATCCGCATCAATGCCAATTTGCAGAGCATCAGCCATGACCGCGTGTTAGCCAGCGGTGATTGCGCAGCTCTGCCAGATACCCCCCATTCGGGCGTCTATGCCGTGCGTCAGGGAGCGATACTGGCCGAAAACATCACGGCTCTGCTCGCCGGACAGCCCTTGCGCGATTACCAGCCGCAGCGACGGGCTCTGGTGCTCATGGCCACCGCCGATGGCGGCGCGCTAATGAGTTATGGCCGCTGGGCTGCCAGTGGACGCTTGCTCGGTCTATGGAAGGACCGCCTGGATCTTGGCTTTATGCGTCGCCACCGAATGGAATGAAGTGCGTGTTGAATTTTTCCTGTCATGGGAACTCGAATGTCTACGGGTCAATTATCCGTATTCATTCACACAGGAAGATGGAGACAGACCATGGTTGCAGCACACGATCTATGTCAGGACCTGGGGATCACTCAGGATGACCTCAGCCAGCACCGCAAGAATGATCCCAAGCTGAACAAACTGGTCGCCGACTACGAGGACGTGGACAAGCGCACCGTCGATGCAGAGCAAACCAACGCCGCTATCATAAGCGATGAAGAACTGGTGGCTCTAAAGGAGGAACGCCTCAAAATCAAGGATCAGATCACGCAGCGACTGCAGGATTCTCAAGCCTGAAACTGATCGGATCCGGGTGCGTCTCCCGGCGCAATTCGTCGAAGAGCGATTGCGCCTGGGGGTAGCCGCGGGTCAGGAGTGATAGCCACTGTTTGATCCGCCCCGGCGAATGCCGATCTACCATGCGCTCGCGGGTCTGTACGAAGAATTCCGCGAGCCACGGCTGCAGCGCTTCCCAGCTCATGGGTTCAAGTGCCGCGCCCGCCTGATACCGACGAATCTGCCGCGCCAGATCAGGCCTGACGACCAACCCCCGACCAATCATGACCGCCATGCAGCCACTGAGCTCACGAATGCGCTGGTAGTCCTCCAGCGTCCAGACCTCGCCGTTGGCGATCACCGGTACCGCTACCGCCTCACGTATGCGCGCAATCCACTCCCAATGGGCTGGCGGCTTATAGCCTTCCATTTTGGTACGCGCGTGCACGGCAATCTCTGCTGCCCCGGATTCGGCCAGCGCCTGGGCGCAATCCAGGGTCAGACTGGTGTCACTGTAACCCAGACGCATTTTGGCCGTCACAGGGATACCAACGGGGGTTGCAGCGCGCACAGTGGCAACGATCCTGGCCAACACCTCAGGCTCGCGCAAAAGACTTGCTCCACCCCCATGGCGATTGACGGTCTTGGCCGGGCAGCCAAAGTTCAGATCGACAGCAGGCGCGCCCCAATGAGCGAGCTGCGCCGCATTGACGCCCAGCCAGTGGGGATCCGAGCCAAGCAGTTGCGGATGTACTGGTACACCAGCGGCGGTCTTCCAACCCCGATGCATTTCCGGAATAAAGCGCTCCACCGTAGCCAGGTTAAGTGCTGTGTCGGTAACCCGGATGAACTCACTGACGCAGCGGTCTACGCCGCCGATACGGGTAAGAATGTCGCGCATGGGCGGATCAACCAGGCCCTCCATGGGCGCCAGTATCACGCTGGGCATTGACCGCAGGAGCCCGGGTTTCACGTTGTCAGTTGCCATACACCGACAGCCTGTTGCGCCCCGCCGTTTTGGCCTCATAAAGCGCTTTATCGGCGTTGACCAGCAAGGTTTCGGCATCCACATCCATACCCGGTCGGTATTCCGCCACGCCTATCGAGATGGTGACACTGAACTTGGTGCCCTCAGACGAAAATTGCAGGTCCTGGAAACGTTGCCGAAAGTCCTCAAGAACCGCCTTTGCAGCCGCCGCGTCACAATTGGCCATGAGCACAGCAAATTCCTCACCTCCGTAGCGGCCGAGAATGTCAGTGGCACGCAAACGCTGGCGCAGCAGTGTCGCTACGGATGCAATGACCTCATCCCCCGTAGCGTGACCATAGCGATCATTGACCTGTTTGAAGAAATCAATATCCAGCATGGCTACGCAAAATGTTTCGCCCTTGCGCTTGGCCATGGACCATTCACGGTTGATCACGTCCTTGATGGTCGCGTGCTTGAGCAGACCGGTCAGGCTGTCCTTGGTCATCAGTTCCAATAACTGGCGCGAGCGCACTACTCGGGACTTCACCGCGGTAATCAGATGCGCATCATCCACGGGCTTGGTCAGAAAGTCGTCGGCACCTTGCTTGAGGGCCTTGAGCTGCTGGTGGGGGTCGTGCTCGGCTGATAGATAGACAATGGGCAATCCAACCCACTGCTGGTACTGGCGGACCACTGCCGCCAGGTTCTGCCCGCTGATGCCAGGCATCTGCAGATCCATCAGGACCAGGTCAGGATACTTCTGCTCCAGAACCTCAACGATACGTTCAGGCTCCTGCAGGATCTCGGCTTGCATACCTGCACCAATCAGAAGCTGCTGATAGTAGCGCGCGAGCAGTTCATCATCATCAACAATCAGCACTCGACCCTCGGGCGCATTCAAACGCGTCAAAACCTGTTCCACTCGGGTCACAAGCTTGGGTATATCAAGCGGCTTGATGAAGAAACCCTCTGCCCCCAGGGAGGCTGCCTGCAAACGCGCGTTAAAGTCGTCCTTGGCGCTGATGAATATCAAGCGCGAGCGTGCATCCTTCAACAGGCCACTGTCCTGCAGAAAATCGACAGAGCGACCTTCCGTACCGAGCATGACATCCAGTACCAGCACCTCGGGTTGCTGCTTGGCAAAGGCTTCGGTCAGCTGCGCGTAGGACGTGAACAGTCGCGCGGTAAAATTGAACGCCTCCAGATGTGCCAACAGGCTGGAGCCAAGTAGCTCATCATCCTCCAGCAGCCAGACTTCGGAGGTCAGAACCGGTCCCGTTACAAGCGGCCCAGAGAGTACTGGTCGCGCTCCGGGCAAATGTTCTGGCGCAGAAAAGCGCTTCAAGTCATAAAGTTCGGCCTTGAGCAGTTTGCATTCTTTGAGGTACCCATCAGAGCCAGAATCGGCCCCCATTAGAGCCTCAACTTTCTTGTCCAGCAGCGCAGCCTGGGTGCTCAGGGCGGGTAGACCAAAGGTCCCGGCAGAACCTGCGAGTTTGTGCAGTTGTTCAGCAAGAACTTCAAGATCATCGATCTTTTGTTCGGCAGCAACCAGCGAATCTGCAAGTCCCCGAATCTGGGCGAGAATACCTGGCAGTTTCTCAGTGTATTGCTGCTGCAATGCCAACAGCTGCTCATTAAAACTCACGAACTACCTCGCTCAACTGCGGAGCGCCATAAAGTCCTGACTTGCTGAGCGAGCGTCATCGGATCAAAGGGTTTGGCGATAACACCCACCGCCCCAAGACTTTTGAAATGCTCTACCTCATGGGCTTGCACCTTGGCTGTCATGAAAGCTATCGGCACATGACTGAGCTGTGGCTGGTCACGCAAGGCTTTAAGCGTGCTGGGACCGTCCATCCCGGGCATCATTACATCCAGCAAGATCATTTGTGGATCAAAACGCTCTGCCTGTGCAACCGCCAGATCCCCTCGCTCACACAGGCTCACAGTCAGTCCACCTACCACTTCGAGCGCCAGTTGGGCCACCGCACGAATATCAGGTTCGTCTTCAACGTACATCACGCGTTCCAACTCAGCCATCAACACGCTCCTCATCAGGTTGCAATCTGCCGGTCAGGTGATTGATGCGTTTCAATAGATCAGGAACACTCAACGCCGATTTCAACACCGCAGCATCGACCCGCAAGCGCAGCTGCGGCTCAACACCATGTCCGGTTAATATCATAATGCTACAGCCTGGGAAATACTCTCGCACCTCTTCAATCAAATCCGCACCGTCTCCGTCGGGCAGCTCAATATCGAGCAGAAGCAGATCAGGCACCTCTTTCTCTAGCGAGATGCGCGCCTCATCCACGGTGGTCGCGAGTCGGAAGCTGAATCCATCCCCCGCTGACTGACGGATAACCTGATATAAATCAATATCATCCTCTACATGCAACACCTTGACCTGCCCGCTCGAAGCCCGCAAAGCCTTGTCCGACCCCAGTGGTTTATCCATTGCATCCCGACAGGGCAGGTCTATCCAGAAGGTGGACCCCTCGCCCAGGATCGAGTCGAACCCAAGCTCACCGCCCATGTGTTCAACAAGCTCCTTGCTGATCGCCAGCCCCAGGCCAGTGCCACCCTTTTTGCGCTGATCAGAGGAATCGGCCTGGGCAAAACGTTGGAAAATCTTGGCCTTGAATGCCTCGGCAATACCCTCTCCATTATCGGAAACAGAGATACGTACGCGATCACCGAGCAGCCGTGCATCAAGGGCGACGCGACCGCCCTGGGAGGAAAACTTGATGGCATTGGACAGCAGATTGATCAGCACCTGTTGCAGCCTCTGAGGATCTACATTGATCAGAACCGCTGGCACCTGCCCAGGGGGGACCAGCGTTACTTGCTGATCGGGGGCGTATTGCACAATGGACACAAGCGCCTGATCCAACTGCTCTGCGAGGCCTAGCTGCTGATAATCAAAATGCAACTTGCCCGCGGCAATTTTTTCGATATCCAGCAAATCGTTGATCAGGTTGGTTAGACGCTGACTATTATTGTACGCCAGCGCTACCATTTCCCCTGCCCGCTGCGGCATGCCGTCCAGCGCACCTGACCTTAGCATGCCCAGCGCGCCAGAAATCGAGGTCAGCGGTGTACGCAACTCATGACTTACCGTGGAAACGAATTCGCTTTTTATCTGCTCCAGGTGTTTGCGTTCGGATACATCCTCAGCAATACCCAGATAGCCTGCGATGCCACCTTCGGCGTCGCGTATGACAGAGGTTACAAGTCTCACCGGTACACGCTGGCCGCCGCGCGTTATGTAGGTCCATTCACGCGGGTTCCGCTGGCCCTGCTCCGCCTCGTGTACGAAGACCCTGAAGCCCTGGATATCGAAACCATGCTGCGCTGTCAGCTCTTCACCTACCCGCGCGACCTCTTCAGGATCATGCAGCAGAGCGGGTGTTTCCCTCCCTACCACCTGTTCCGCCGGGTAGCCCAACAGGCGCTGCGCACCGGTATTGAATAGCGTAATGACGCCCTGGTTGTCAGTGGCGATAATACTGAAATCTTCAGCTGCATCCAGTACCGAAGACAGCAGTCCATTAGTGTCGGCCAACTCCCTGGTCCTGGCCGCAATATTCTTGACCAGTCGCCCCCGAGAGTCGTGCAGCACCTGTACGCTTGATGCTATCTCACTGCCCAGATGATTCAAGGACGTGGACATCTGATCAAACTCTTGCACGATGCTCCCCGATACGGGCGCGAACTCACCGGTTCGAACACTCTGCTCGATAATCTGGCTGGCATTGGCCAGCCGAACCACCGGACGACTCAAGAGCCGACTGATCAGCCAGGCCAACAGGATCGACAACATAAAAATGCCCGCAAGCAGGGAGAACTTTGAAAGACGTTTGGCTTCCATCAGTTGCACAAGTGGGGCTGCAGAGTCCTCAATGCGCACTTGCCAGCCAGGCGAGCCTTCCAGAGGTCTTCGTATCCAGTAGTACCCCTCCTTCCAGCGCTGCATCGCGTTGTACTCACCCGCTGGCAACCAGATCCGCAACCCATCCAGGGAACTGCGATACTCAGGAACCAGAGCAGGAGTAGTCGAGCGCAGCTCGCGCCCGACGGTGACGATATCCTGATCGTCACTCTCCAGGGCAATAGTCACGGAGGGGAACATACTCTCCATGCGCGAAAGATGATGATCCAGATTCGCTGTCCCGGCAGGATCGGACTGCACCCTGTTTTCGAGAATCGCTGCTATGCCGTTGAGTTTCTCCTGCACGGCACTTTCCAGCGCATGACGCTGAGCGTGTGCGTCGACGAGCACCGGTGTCATGCCCGCTAACAGGATCGCCGACAACATGCATTGAAAAAGAATCCAGGAAAGCGACATCGAAGCCAGTTGCTGACGCTGATAGCTGATCAGCAGTATGACCAGTCCGGCAAGCAGGGCATTGAAAAGCCCGTTGACTGCCTGCTTCAGGGCGATGAGGGTAACAACTGAGCTCGGCATACCGGCTATCGCCCAGTAGACGATAAATACCACCGGGATGCCTATCACTACCCAGTACAAAAAATCCGCTATGACCAGATTCTGCAGGTGGCGCCGGTGATACATCCAGGCTACCAGAAGCCCCTCAAGTACAAACCCGGGAATGGCCACCGGTTGCCCCCACAAAACCAGGGTATAAAGTGAGCCAACCAGCGCTACTAACCCGGCCGCCCATATGCCCAGGTATACAACCGCCAGCATGACGGCCGCCGAACCAAAAATCAGATCGACACCAAATAACAGAGGTATGTTTAACCAGTTCCCAAACAGAGCCAGCGAGCATAGCGCCAACAACCCGCATCCTTTGCCAAAAAACCGGCTGGAACTACTCGGTAGTGCAAACATTCTCTGCCCCCTTGCACTGGCGGAACTCCACCCAGAAACAACTTCCCCCTGGAATCGCGGATTCGAAGCCAATTTGCCCGTCCATCTGCTCAGTCAACTCCTTGCTGATGGCCAACCCCAGGCCGGTACCCGCCTGACGTCGATTATCACTGCCATCGGCCTGGGCAAAACGCTGGAAAATATGCTCGTAAAAGCTTGGTGGTATCCCCGGACCCTGGTCGGTGACGCTGATTCGTACATATTCTGACATCTGGCTGATGTTGACTTCGACCCGGCCACCAGCGGGTGAAAATTTGATGGCATTACTGAGCAGATTGGTCAGCACCTGCTGAAAGCGCGAAGCGTCTACCTGTATGTGGGGGGCAGGAACTGAATTGCTGATTATCTCAACCTGCTGCTGGTCTGCCATCGCCTGGATATCATCAATGCTGCTTTGCACCAGATCCGCAACCGCATGGGGCGCGGGGTAGAGGGTTATCCGCCCCGCCATCAGTTTTTCGATATCGAGCAGATCATTGACCAGTTGCGACAAGCGCCGGCTGTTATTCAGCGCAATATCCATCATGGGCTGTAATGCGTCAGGGACCGCACCGAGAGAGCCGGAGCGCAACAGACCTATGGCGCCGGCAATCGCTGTCAGTGGGGTGCGCAACTCATGACTGACCGTGGAAATAAACTGATTTTTTAAAGTCTCGTTACGTAATCTATCGCTTATATCTTCCGCGACGCCCAGATAGCCACGGAAATTACCATCGCCGTTTCTGATTGCGCTGACCACCACCTGCACCGGAATCAATCGCCCTTCTCGATGCCTGTAATGCAACGTAAGAACTTCTTCGACCCCCTGTTGTGCACGCAGGGTAAATACTTCGTCACCCACCAGGGGTCGTCCCAACTCAGACTCCATGGTTCGCGCCCGTTCGCGTATTTCATCGGCCAACAGGAATAAGCCTGGCTTCTGATTACCCACCATCTCTTCAGCTGGGTAACCCAACATCAGCTCAGCACCCTTGTTGAAAAGCATGATGGTCCCTTCGGCGTCAGTGGCGACGATAGCAAAGGAACGCGCCGCGGCAAGAACGGAGTCCAGGAGGTCGTGACTATGACGTAGCTCTGCAGTGCGCTTTCTAACCTCCAAATCAAGCTGATCAAGCAAATTGCGTTGCCAGACAAGTCGCACCAGCAATCCCAGTAGTATGGCCAGAAAAAGGGCTATGGATACTTCCAGAGCCCGGAACCAACCCAGTTGGCCCGGGAGCGATTCGGGCGCCTGAATCGCCATCTGCCACTGGGCACCTGGCACTCTTATCGGGAATATCTCCAATGGTTGGTCAAACACGGTCGGGGAACCAAAAAAGACCTCACCTGGCACACCGTCGCTCCCTTCATGTCGCAAGGCCAATTCGGGGGCAAGTTCGCCCGCAGCAGAGCGCAGATAATCAAACAGGCTATTGGCGTCGATCACAGTACTGAGCAGTCCCCAGTATGTATCCTCGATAAAGATCGGCGCACGATAGATCAGGCCTCGGCCACCCTGAACCAATTGCAATGGACCGCTCAGCATGCCCTCCCGGGTAATCTGCATTTTCTCGATAGCGGGCCACTGGTCGGGCAGGTCTGCATAGTTCAGGCCGATGGCACCCTCGTTACCCTCAAGCGGGAACACCCACGTAATGCGATTGCTCGGCGCTATACCGATGTTACGAAAGTGACGTCCACGGTCATATACCAGCGACAGGATGCGCTGTATCTCCCGCGGATCAAGAACACCCTCTCGGGCCACGATATAGGACTCGACGCCGGTCGCCAGAAATGCCGCATTGTTGATCTCGGACTCAAGCAAGGCTCTTACACGACCAGCCTCTTCCAGCGTGGCACGCACCTTGTCGTCCGCCTCTGCGTTTCGATACATCCGCAGGCTATACTCCAAAGGAATCAACAGGCACACGAAAAACCCGGCTACCAACAGCCAGAAGGTCCGTGTCCTGAAACCCTGCTTGGTTGTCGCCACCATCAAGCGCTCAAGCCAGCGGGAGACTGAGCGGGCAAATCCACATGGAAGCGCGACCCCTTGCCCAGTTCGGTGTCAAAGCTGATGTTGCCTCCCATCTTGTAAACCAGCTGCTGCGTGATGGCCAGCCCCAGTCCAGAACCGCCCCGCTTCCGGGCATCGGATGCGTCCGCCTGGGAAAACTTGTCGAAAATCCGATCCCGAAATTCGGGGGCTATGCCCTCGCCCCGATCGGCAACTGTCAGTCGAATGTACTCGCCGTGACCCTCGCTACTTACTATCACCTGAGCTCCGGCAGGCGAGAACTTGATAGCGTTGGACAAGAGGTTGGCCAGCACCTGTTGCAACCTTGCGGGGTCAACGCATACTTGCGCTCCCTGGGTATGATCCACACCAAGCAGGGAGACGTCGTATTGACTCGCATAGGGCTCGTTCTCCCGCACGGACATCGCAACCAGAGACTCCAGGGTGTGCCATTGCAGATCAAAGCTCATCTTGCCGACCAACAGTTTCTCCATATCCAGTACATCGTTGATCAGCAACAACAGACGTTGGCTATTCCTGTCTGCCACACTCATCATGTCTTGTGCCGTTTCTGGCAAGGCCCCCAACACGCCAGATGCGATCAGAGCGATAGCTCCACGCAGAGCCGTTAACGGCGTCCGCAATTCATGACTGACCGTAGAAATAAACTCATCCTTCATGCGCTGCATGCGCTTGCGCTCGGAAATGTCTTCTATGATCGACCATATGAGTTTCTCGCCGCTGGCATCATGCACCACCATGCCATTGAGCAAGACGGGATAACGGCTACCATCCTTGCGGATATATTCCTTTTCGTAGGGACCGTAACGTCCGGTTTCCTGCATGCTGCGCAACTGATCCTGTTCCTGGGGAGCATATTCCTCTGGCGTTACCTCCCAATAGCTCAAGGTCGCATATTCCTCGCGGGTATAGCCAGTGGGCAAAAGCAGAGCGGGGTTAACGTCAATAAAGGCGCCGGTCTCGAAATCGTTCAAGGCTATGCCATAGGGCGACAGCTCGAACAAACCGCGCAGCCTGGTCTCGCTCTGGCTCAGGGCCAGTTGGGCATGAATCTGCTCGCTAGCATCGGCATGGGTACCTGCCATCCACAACGGCTGACCATCCGAGGTCCGGCTGAGCAGACGCCCACGGTCATGTACCCAGACCCATTGCCCGTTCTTGTGACGCATTCGGCAATGCACATCATAGAAATCTGAATCGCCCTTGAAATGGGCCTCAAGAGCCTGGGCCGATGCCTCCAGGTCGACCGGGTGAGCAAGCTCCATCCAGGTATCAATACTGACGGGGGACAGCTCATCGAGGGTATATCCGGCGATTTCTGCCCAGCGCTCGTTGAATACGGTCTCACCGGTCTGCACGTTCCATTCCCATGTACCTATATTGGTACCTTCAATAACCGATGCCAGCCGGCGCTCCGCCAGCTCGGCACGCGCTAATTGGGCTTCCAAACGTGCCTGGCGTATCTCGAGCTCCACCAGGTCAGCGAGATCACGCAAGGTCTGGTGATCCTCCACAGACAATATCCGTGGACGGGAATGGATCAGACACAAGGTACCTACTTTAAGACCTTCACCCTCATGTCCTTGATCCGCACGCAATGGCGCTCCGGCGTAAAACCGGATGTGGGGGGCATCGACGACCAGGGGGTTATCGGAAAATCGCTCATCTTTTGCGGCGTCTGGCACTTCAAAAATATCTTCATGCAGGATCGCATGCCCGCAGAAGGATACTTCCCGGCTAGTTTGAGTTACGTCCAGGCCCTGGCGGGATTTGAACCACTGAAAATCGTCCGCAATCAGTGAGATAAGCGCGATATCAACCCCGAAGATTCGCTGTGCCAGGCGAGTAATACGATCAAACCGGGGCTCAGCTGCGGAAAACAAGAGCTGGGTATCTTGTAGTGCCTGCAGACGCGATGCCTCGTTTTCCGGCTTTTCTGGTGACTGCATTAAAGCCTCATAGGCCAATAGATTTATTGAAGCTGTCAAAGCAGATTAAGCGTAAAGAAGTCTGCTTACCAGATAAGCCATAAAAATCAGGGCTATCAATAAATAACGATGTTGGGTCAGAACAGCATCAACCTGCAGATTCAAAATGTTGCTCGATTTTTTCAGGACAGGCATTTTGAAGCTGCGGATTTCTCATTACGCTATCATGTCAAAGTGACATTGTTTTTATGAAGAGGATGACGATGGTTTTAGAGCATGCTGGTGCGCCTTACCCTGAACAGGAAACTGAACGCCAAGGGCGAGTGGACGAGCTCTGCCTTACTAGCCAGAACCAGGATGCGGTTTTTGACCGATTGGTTCAACTGACTGCGGCATGTTTGAAAGTACCCATCGCTTTGGTGTCGATTCTGGACAATAAACGCCAGTGGTTTCTCGCCAGAGCCGGCCTTGATATCCAGGAAACCCCCAGAAATCAGTCCTTTTGCGGCTACGCTATTCTGCAATCATTCCCGCTGCAGGTGCCTGACGCTCTGGCAGATCCGCGCTTTCGCGATAATCCCTTGGTCACCGGAGAGCCCAGAATCCGCTTCTACGCCGGTATTCCATTGATAACCGAAGACGGGCTGGCCCTTGGGTCGCTTTGCATAATCGATACCGTTCCGCGCCCTGAATTAAATGCGTCTGAATTAGCAATACTGCAAAAGCTCGCCGACCTAGTCATGAGTCGCATAGCGTCGTTACGCGAAAGAAGCTATGTAGACTCCACCACCGGTCTGTTCAACAGCGCCAGACTGAGTAGAGACATTTCAGAACAGCAGAAACGATTCACGCAGGGTCATGTGATAATGATCGACGTGTTTGAACTGTTATACGTCAAGGACATGGTCAAGGCTTTAGGGTACGGTTTATTTAACGACTTACAGGTTGAAACCACGCATACATTAAAGGCGCTATTGCCTCCAGATGCTCAGCTTTACAAAGCCAGCCCTACCCGATTTGCAGTTTGGCTTGAGAACGCTTCAGCGGGCGTTTGCGCTAAGCTAAGTGGCCGGTTGCTGGAGACCTTGAAGCAGCCGATCATCTGGAAAGACATTCCAATTCAGACGCAGGTGGCGATCGGAATTTTGCCGCTGAATTCGAGCCTGAGCAATCAAGCTAACTGGCTACGACGCAGTATCAGTACTGCTGACTACGCACGCGGTCTCAGGGAGCGTATTGCATGGTTTCAGCCTGAGCTGGAGAGCGCCCATCAACGCACTTTTGCCTTATTGGGCGGCATCGCGCCTGCCCTGCTGGCTGACGACCAGCTCCGCCTGGAGTACCAACCCAAGATCAGCTTGAGCAGCGGCCGATGTACTGGACTAGAGGCTCTTCTACGCTGGACACATCCAGAGCTGGGGCGTGTTGGACCTGATGAGTTCATACCTCTGGCGGAAAAGACCACGCTGATTCATGAGCTGACACTTTGGGTCGTGAACAAGGCGGTACTGCAACTCAAGGAATGGCAGTCCCAAGGACTGAACTTGACCGTATCGATCAATATATCAGCAGGGGACCTTGAAACGCCTTTGTTTGCAGAGCAGTTACTCGAACAAATGCAGCGCCATGGCATCCAGCCAGGAGAGATTGAGCTGGAATTTACCGAGAGTGTTTTGATGAGTGACCCACAAGCTGTAAAAGAGCAGCTGGAGCGTCTTACACAGCTCGGTATTAACGTTGCAATTGATGACTTTGGAACGGGCTACAGCAACTGGGCCTATCTGCGGCAGTTACCCGCTTCAACACTGAAAATCGACAAATCATTTATCGATGGCATACAGAAACATGAGGCTGACAGACTCATGGTCACGGCAATCATTGAGTTAGCACACAAACTAAACTACAAAGTGATCGCCGAGGGTGTTGAAACCCAAGAAGACTTTAACCTCCTTGCTGAGTGGGGCTGTGATCAAGTGCAAGGTTATCTTGTAGCCAAACCAATGCCGCCTGACGCTTTGCCAAACTGGCTAGCTAAAAGAGCCGAGCCAGCCAACAGCAAATAGGGTTGCCGCGGATACTGAACGGCACCGGGAAATCGAAGACGCGTCAGCGGTCTGAAGACTCAAAGCGCCACTCCGTTTTTTGCCAGTAAATCCAGCAGGCCCTGTTCATCCAGTACGGGCACATTCAATTGTTCGGCCTTGGCCAACTTGCTTCCCGCACCCGGGCCGGCTACCACACAGTGTGTCTTGGCTGAGACGCTACCTGCGACCTTGGCGCCAAGACTTTCCAGATGATCCTTGGCCACATCCCGTGAGAAGGTTTCCAGGGTACCCGTCAGCACCCAGGTCTGACCCGTCAGGGGCATACCTTCGCTTTGGGCGGCACGGGGGCTGTCCCAGTGCATACCAAAATCCTTGAGCTGCTGCTCGATCCTGAGCGCATGCTCACGCCTTGAGCTATCGGCAAAGTACTCGCGCAGACCCGACTGTGCCTTTTCGGTAAAGCGCGCGACCGTTTTCAGCTCTAGCCAGTCGGCATCCATGATCGCGGCGAGGCTGTTGAAGCTGGCTGTAAGACGCTCGGCACCGGTTTTCGCGACGCCAGGTATTTCCAGACGAGTGATGAATTCAGCCAGACTGACACTGGCCGCCAGGTCAGGGCTTAGGCCAGCCTCTTCCTGTAGCTTGATGCCACGCTCGAGCAACTGACCTATGACTGTCTGGTTGTGCTCTTCGGCAAAGAACGAATGAATCTCGTGGGCAACTTCGGCCCCCACATCCGGCAGGTATACGAGTACGTCGGGCAACGCCTGGCTGATACGCTCCAGAGACCCCAGTGAGCGTGCCAGAAGCTTGGCAGTCTCCTCGCCCACGTCGGGAATGCCCAGGGCGAAGATGAAGCGTGCGAGGGTCGGCTGCTTGCTCTCCTGAATCGCGCCGAGCAGATTTTTGCTGGATATCTCGGCAAAACCTTCCAGCGACAGTACCTGCTCGTAGGTCAGTAGATACAGGTCTGCGGGAGAGCCAGCCAGACCGGTGTCGACCAGTTGCTCGACAATCTTTTCGCCCAGCCCGTCAATATCCAGGGCGCGCCGCGATACGAAGTGAATAATCGCCTGCTTGAGCTGAGCCTGACAGGTGAGCCGGCCGACACAGCGATACACTGCACCCTCGCTGATGGTTTCCCGGCCTCTGGTACGTTTGACCAACTGCGTGCGTTCTACGTCCGAACCACAGACCGGACATTGCTGCGGTATGTCCACCGGCTTGGCGTCGGCTGGCCGTCGCTCGGCTACCACCTGCATAACCTGCGGAATGACATCACCGGCGCGGCGGATGATCACGCTGTCACCGATCATCAGCCCCAGGCGCTGGACCTCATCCATGTTGTGCAGTGAGGCATTGGATACGGTTACCCCTCCCACCAGCACCGGACGCAACCGTGCAACTGGAGTTACCGCACCCGTGCGACCAACCTGGAACTCCACATCCAGCAGTTCGGTGACTTCTTCCATAGCGGGAAACTTGTGGGCGATCGCCCAGCGCGGCTCGCGTGCACGAAAGCCCAGCTCACGCTGATAGGCCAGCCTGTTGACCTTGAACACCACTCCGTCGATCTCGTACCCCAGCGCAGCTCGGCGCTCACCGATGTCGCAGAAATATTCCAGGCACTGATCCACCCCCACCGCCAGCTTGAGTTCCTTGCTGATGCTCAGCCCCCAGTCTCGCAACCTGTGCAGAATACCGACCTGAGTATCCGGCAGATCACCGTTCACCTGTCCGATGCCATAGCAGCAGAACTCCAGGGGTCGAGCTCGAGTGATAGTGGGATCCAGCTGGCGCAGGGAACCGGCAGCGGCGTTGCGGGGATTGGCAAAGGTTTTGCTGCCCGTTTCGCGGGCGCGGTCATTGAGTGATTCAAACCCGGCCTTGCTGATAAAGACCTCGCCTCGCACTTCAAGGACAGAGGGCCATCCCTCGCCGCGCAATTTCAATGGCACGTTGCGAATGGTGCGCACATTGCTGGTGATATCCTCGCCAGTACTGCCATCACCCCGGGTAGCGCCTCTTACCAACTGGCCTTTTTCGTACAACAGGCTAACCGCCAGCCCATCGAGCTTGGGCTCGCAACAGTACTCGACCTCCTTGCCCTCATCGAACAAGTCGCCCACGGGCAGATCGAGACCTTCACGCACCCGCCGATCAAAGTCGCGCATGCTCTGCTCATCGAAGGCATTGCCCAGACTGAGCATGGGGACGTCGTGGCTCACTGTGCCAAAGGCAGACAGAGCTTCCCCACCCACCCGCTGGGTGGGTGAATCCGGCGTAATCAGGTCCGGGGTGGCCTCTTCAATGGCCCTGAGCTCGTTGAACAGCCGATCGTATTCGGCGTCGGGAATCGACGGCTCATCGAGCACGTAATAACGATGATTGTGAAGATCAATCTGCTCACGCAGCTCAATGGCGCGAACAGCCGGGTCCTGGGTCTGGGTCATGGTATATATCGGTCGGGAAACGAACCGCGATTGTACCCAATGGCGCATGGCGCGTCAGGCGTAGGTTGGACGTGAGGGCCGGGAGGCTTTGCGATAGATCTTTTCGTGGCGGGGCCGCCACTCCCACAGGGTCGCCGATCCTAACGGGGCCGCATATACCTGATGGGAGCCGCGGCGCTGCGGCTAAGAAGTCTGAATACTTCTCAGCGTCTTACCGAATAGTGTTTACGCTCGAACTCGGCGATGCGCAGGCGATAATGTTCGATCGTCTGGGCTGTCAGGACGCTGCGCTGTTCATCCTTGAGGTCGCCACCCAGTTCGTGGGACAGCTTGCGGGCTGCGGCGATCATCAGGTCGAGTGCCTGCTTGGGGTGTCGCGGGCCGGGAAGCCCCATGAAGAAGCTGACCGCGCGCACTCGACTGCTATCCAGTTCATCAAGATCAAAAACACCGGGCTTGAGGGCGTTGGCCATTGAGAACAGGACATCTCCATTACCGCTCATGCTTTCATGGCGATGGAAGATATTCATGTCGCCATGGCGCAGGCCGCTCTCCAGAATGCTCTGATGTAACGCAGAGCCAGCGAAGCCCTCTTCATCGCGGGCTACGACGTTGATGACCAGCACTTCCTGAACAGGTGCCTGCTCCTTGGGCGGCGCCTCCGCAGCAGGTTCGGCTTTGGCGGTCTTTTTCTCGTAGCGGCTGAATGGCTTACGCTCGGCTTTATCCTTTGGGCTGCGCTCGGCAGAACTCTCAGCAGGACTTCCATCAGCCAGGGGATCCAGCAATACCGGCACAGGCTCTTCGAGATCCAGGCCCACTTGCTCGGGCTGACGCCGGGCGCGCGGTTCGCGCACTTCATCGTCTGCCTGGATGATTGGCAAGTCGTCGTCAAAGGAGGGCTCGGCACGTTCGTGTTTGCCGAGTACCCTCGGCGGCCCCAGTAGTTCGTTGCTATCTGCGTCTTCAGGCAGATCCTGCAGATTGCGCTCGAGCTTGAAGCGTATCCGCGACCGGCCGCCCATACGCCGCCAGCCATCAAACAGAATACCTGCGATCACCAGAAGGCCAATAATGATAAGCCACTCACGCAAACCGAAATCCATGAATATCCTGATCCTGTCTACTAAATCTGAACTGAAGCCAGCCACCTGGAAGGCCTCATATTAACCGTCGACACTAGCATGCTCTAGCGCAACATTATAGCGCTGCCAGGGCCGCGGCCTCCTCTACATCCACTGTGACAAGGCGGGAACAACCAGGTTCATGCATTGTCACGCCGAGCAACTGATCGGCCATTTCCATCGCTATCTTGTTGTGCGTAATGTAAATGAATTGTACGCGCTTAGACATCTCTTTAACTAATCGTGCATAACGCCCGACGTTGGCATCATCCAATGGTGCATCAACCTCATCAAGCATGCAGAAGGGTGCCGGATTAAGCTGGAAGATCGAGAATACCAGGGCAATGGCCGTCAGGGCCTTTTCCCCACCAGACAGAAGGTGGATGGTGCTGTTCTTCTTGCCCGGCGGGCGCGCCATGATTGTCACGCCAGTGTCGAGCAGGTCGTCGCCGGTCAGCTCGAGATATGCATGACCACCGCCGAACACCTTGGGGAACAGCGACTGCAGGCCATGATTGACCTTGTCGAAGGTTTCCTTGAAGCGGCTGCGGGTTTCCCGGTCGATCTTGCGGATGACCTGCTCAAGGGTATTCAGGGCTTCTTCCAGATCGGCGTTTTGCGCATCCAGATAACGTTTACGCTCTGACTGCTGCTGATACTCATCGATGGCAGCCAGGTTGATAGCGCCAAGCCGCTGGATGCGTGCGTCCATTTGCGCCAGTTGCTGCTCCCAGCCTGCCTCGGTTGCGTCGTCGGGCAGCAGTTCGAGTACCGACTTGAGGTCGTAGCCAGCTTCGAGCAGTTGCTCCTGCAAACCCTGCCGGCGGGTTTGCAGATCACGCGCGGCAAGACGCTGCTCATCCAGCTGGCCGCGCAGTACCTGGGCTTGCTGTTCGGCCTGGGTGCGACGACGGTCCTGATCACGCATCAGTTGATCAACAGTCTCAAGCGCCTGGCGGGCATTGCCCAACTCCTGCTCTACCTGCACGCGTTGCTCAAGGAGGCTCTCCAGCTCGATACGCTGGTCATCCTCGGGCGCCTGACTTTCTTCCAGAGTCATGCGTAACTGCTCACGGCGCTCGGACAGGCGCTGGACCTGAACGCCCAGGCGTTCCAGCCCCTGACTGGTGGAGTCGTGCTGGGCACGCAAGGACTGCACGCGCAACTCGAGCTGGTGCAGCTTGTCCTTGTGCTGGCGGGCGTGTTGCCGCGCCTGATCCAGACTCTCGCGTACCTGATCACGCTGGCGCAGCAGCTCTTCCCGCTGGCCGGCATCCGCTGCCATATGATCCAGTGCGGCCTGCAGGGTCATCCGCGCTTCGCCAATCTGCTCCTGCTCCTCGGTGCGCTGGGCGCGAATATCCTCGAGGTCGTCGGTAATCCGTTGGCGCCGGGCGTTTACCTGCTCGAGACGAACCTGACGCGCCGACCACTGGGCTTTCAGGTCGCCCTGCTCACGACTCTGGCTGGCCAATCCTTGCTGCAGACCGTCACGCTGTTGCTCCAACAGACGGATGCGCTCACGCAACTCCTCAACACGCAGATTTTCCTGCTCGAGCCGTTGCTCCTGCTCCTCGACGTTAGCCAGCAGACCGTCGATCTCCTGCTGGCGCGCGAGTACACCAGACTGATTCTCTTCACCGCGCTGATAGCGCAGCCAGTTACGCCCCAGCCAGTGCCCGGCGGGGGTGATGATGGATTGGTGATCGGCAAGCTGACCACGCTCCGCGAGTGCCTGATCCAGCGTCTCAGCGGTGCGGATATTGGCCAGCCAGGGAGACATATCGACGGAGCAACGGACCCTGGCATGCAGCGAATCGCTATGAGCGGCAGCGGACTGATCATCAGCGGTGCTGGCCTCTATAAGCCGCAAGCTCCCCTGATCAAAACCAGCAAGGCTTTCTGCCATGCTATCGATGCTGTCCAGCCTGACTGCCTGCAGGTCGTCAGCCAGGACCGTCTCTACTGCCAGCTCCCATCCGCTATCGACCTGCAGTTGGCCGGCGAGCTGGGGCAGGTCCTGCAGTCCCTGCTCGCGCAACCATTGCTGCACGCCCTGCCCCTGATCCAGTGCGGCCTGCTGCAGCGCTTCAAGGGAGGCCAAACGACCACTCTGACGCTGGATCTCGCCGCGGCGAATATCCCGCTCCTGATGCAGCGCATGCAGGGTTTCGCGCTCCTGCTGCAGATTGTCGCTGATATCAGTCAGTTGTTGCTGTTCGGTTTCGCTGCGCAGCTCCATCTCGGCCAATTGTTCGGCCAATTCAGCAAGCTCCTCATCCAGTGGACCGGAACTCAGGCCGCTGCGCTCGTCCTCAAGACGCTGAATTCGCTCACTGAGCCGTTCAATAGCTTGCTCGAGATGGCGGATCCGTGACTGTTCGACCTCGGCCTGCTGACGCGGCGCGGCGGCCTGCTGATTGAACTGGTCCCAGGCGCCCTGCCAGGCCTGCATGGCTTCTTCGGCGGTGAACAACTGCTCTGCAGTGTCTTCATCGGCGGCGCCAGCCATCTCCAGGTCCGGCTCGACTTCAGCGAGCTCGTTCTGTAGATCCGCGAGCAGTGCCTGGTCCTGACCGAGGTGGCTCTGCGCTTCCTGCCAGGCAAGTTCGGTTTCGTCGATGTCGTCATGCAACTGGCGCTGGCGATCACGATTGAACTGCAGCACCTGCTCGATGCGGCTGATGTCCGCACCCACGCTGTAGTAACGCGCCTGAACCTGATTGAAGGTTTCCGTCAGATCAACATGCTGGTCACGCTGCTTCTCGACTTCACTATCGGCATTGCGCTGCTCTGCAATCAAGGCTTCCATAGCGATCTCGAGATCGCGCACACGATGCTCGCGCTCAGCGGTCTGGCCGTCCAGTGTCTGCCAACGCAGCGCCTGCAACTGGGCCTTGAGCTGGCGCTCCTCAGCCTTGAATTCCTTGTACTTTTCCGCCGATTGGGCCTGGCGCTGCAGATGGGCCAACTGGCGTTCAAGTTCCTCGCGCAGGTCTGTCAGGCGTGCCAGATTATCGTGGGTACGGCGGATACGGTTTTCGGTCTCCCGGCGCCGCTCCTTGTATTTGGAAATACCGGCAGCTTCTTCAATAAACAGGCGGAGCTCATCAGGTTTGGCCTCGATCAGCTTGGAGATCATGCCCTGTTCGATAATCGAGTAGCTGCGCGGACCCAGGCCCGTACCCAGAAATATATCGGTGATATCCCGGCGGCGGCACTTGGTGCCATTGAGGTAATACTGGTTCTGCGCCTCGCGGGTCACTCGACGGCGGATGGATATCTCGTTGTATCCGGCGTACTCGCCCTTGAGCGTGCCGTCACTGTTGTCGAAGATCAGTTCAATAGAGGCCTGGCCAACCGGCTTGCGGCTGTTGGAACCGTTGAAGATAACGTCGGTCATCGACTCGCCACGCAGATTCTTCGCGGAACTTTCGCCCATGACCCAGCGCACGGCATCGATGATATTGGATTTGCCACAGCCGTTCGGCCCGACCACAGCGCCCATATTGGTCGGGAAGAAAACGGTAGTCGGGTCCACAAAGGACTTGAAACCCGCCAGCTTGATGCACTTAAGTCGCATTCAGTCGCCTGTTACAAGCTCCAGCACAAACACGCACTTAGACAGCGATCCCTGTCACAGGACTTGCCGTATCGGGTGTTTGTGCACAATAAGCAGGCATTTTTACCCGCAAAGGCCCTCCATGAGAAGCCCTGAGTCTGAAATACCCCGTTACCAGCTTTACGAAGTGCCCTGTCCGATACTGGCCAAGCATCAGCCAGTGCTGCAAAATCGCGGCCTCGACCCTTGAAAACGGATGGACTCATGGCGCTGCAACCGGATATGGACCAGCTATACGACCAATTGGTTGAAGAGGAGGATACGCGGGTCTGCAAGGATATTCCCGAGTCAGCTTGCAGCAACGTGCCCGCAAACTTCTTCCGTCAGGTTGCGGCCATTGTGCTTACCGGGCTGGGCGACACTCTGACCAACCCGAAGACCACCCTGACCTGGCTGCTCGGAATTGTCGGTGCTCCTGCGGCGATGATTGCCTGGCTTGTACCTATCCGCGAGTCGGGCTCCATGCTGCCGCAAATGTTCATCGCCTCCTTCATACGTCGCCAGGCATTGCGCAAGCCACTTTGGGTCGCAGGTAGCCTTGGACAAGCCGCTGCTTTGCTGGCTATGGGCGCAGCAGCCTGGCTGACCGAGGGCCTGCTGGCGGGTCTGCTGATTCTCGGCTGTCTGGTTCTGTTCAGCCTGGCACGCAGTGTCTGTTCGGTGGCCATCAAGGATGTGATGGGCAAGACGATTCCGAAAACCCGTCGAGGCCGCATGCACGGTATGGCTACTACGGTCTCAGGCACCCTGGTGCTGGCGTTCGGCGTTTATATGATGCTGCTGCCACCGGCGGACGACGACGTATTGTTCTATGCCCTCTTGCTGGTGGGTGCGGCAATGCTTTGGGTCGGCGCCGCCATTCTCTTCCAAAGGGTAGAGGAAACGCCTGGCGCGACCGAGGGTGGCGCTAACGCCATCAACGAGGCTATCAGCAGAATCAGCCTGCTGCGCGATGATGCGCCATTCCGGCGATTCGTCATTACCCGCGCCTTGCTGCTGTGCTCGGCATTGTCTGCCCCCTACTACGTGGTTCTCGGCCAGGAGGTGGAATCTTCACTGGGTATGCTGGGCGCCTTTCTGGTCGCTAATGGGCTAGCCAATAGCTTGAGTGCGATGATCTGGGGACGCATGGCCGACCTGTCCAGCAAGCAGGTGCTGACCCGTGCGGGTCTGTTAACGAGCCTGGTTGCGCTGCCGGTCGTGGGCCTGCACTGGTGGGCCGATTTGCCTGCCAATGTGCATGCCTGGCTGTTTCCCGTGGCTTTCTTCGTTCTTGGTATCGCCCATGCCGGCGTACGGGTGGGTCGCAAGACCTACGTTCTGGATATGGCTGGGGGCAATAAGCGCACGGATTACGTTGCCCTGAGTAATAGCCTGATCGGACTACTGCTGCTGAGCACCGGCTTTCTCGGATTGTTGACGGCGCTCATTGGGCCGGGTGGAATGCTGCTGCTCCTGTCCGGCCTTGGACTGTGCGGCGTTCTGATGTCCCTTGGCCTGGACGAAGTTCAGAGCTAAGGCACCCAGAACACAGGGTTATTCATTTTTCTCACTACTTGCGTCTTGATCGGTGCTGGACAAGCAGCCCAATGAGCTCGCGCTACGTGCTACTGGGCTAGCTCTTTGTGGCCTTTACTGCACTGCCTGATCAATAACCAGTATTACCTGCTCGGCGTCGCCTACAGTGACCTGATCAATGTGGCCTTCGTGACTGCCCTGCATCACATCGCCTGTTGGGGACAGACGAGCATTGAGCTGCAGTGTCTGGCCCTCGGTGAGCTTCACGTCCGGCAACATGGCATCGGAAGAGCTGAGCACGATGTCCGCTGGTAGCTGACTGATCTGCAGACGGCGTGCAACCAGTGGCATGGGTGGTCCTTGTGCCTCGCGGGCGAAGATGAACACGATCGCGTCCGGGCCGACTTCATCGGCCAGACCGTCAGCCAGTTCCAGACGCACACGAATCACAGCATTGCCAACCGGTTCCTGCACCTGTTCAACCGGCTCGCCCATACGCTCACGTGCCCTGGCGATACCACCTTGAATCGCCTGAGCGCCCGCCCCCTGGGGTGGCATCCCTACCAACAGACGCTCCCAGAAGCGGATGGCGCCGGGATAATCTCCGCTCTCAAAGGCGGCGATACCCAGCAGACCCAACGCAGTAGGCTCATTGGGATCAAGCTCCAGGGCCTTGTCCAGCGCGGCAACCGCTGCGCTGTCCAGCTGATTGCCGCTGGCAAAGAAACGCGCCTGACCCAGCTGAGCAAGAACTTCAGGCCGATCCCCAAGCCGTTCGAGACTTTCGCCGAATGCCTGGGCGGCTTCCGCGGGCCGCTGATCAGAGAGATAGGCACGACCGAGCATGTACCAGGCCTCACCACTTTCGGGCTGCACCTGGGTAATTCGCTCCATGCGTGAAATCATTTGCTCGACGCTTTCCGGCTGACCGCCCTGCTCCATCTCTCGAGCCAATGCCAGACCGTCAGGATTACCCCAGGCAAAGTACAATGCGATAACCACAGCAGGCAGCACCGCTGCAGAACCTACCAGTACCCAGGGAGCACCGCGCCGCCGCTGACGCCGCTCGGGCTGATCGGTATCGGATAACAACAGACGACTGGCCTCTTCCAGGGTCGCATCCCGTTGCTCGGAACTGATTTCGCCCGCAACAACCTGAGCATCAAGCTCTCTGATGCGCTCCTCGTAAAGGGCAACGTTCAGCGCGGTGCGATCCACACTCGCGTGCTGGCGGCGACGCCACAGGGGCCAGAGAACGGACAACATGCCCAGAACAACCAGAACACTACTTGCTAACCAGAAATCAATCATCGCGGTCTTTCTTCTCCAGCAGGGATTTCAGTCTTTGCTGTTCTTCGGGATTCAGATGCTCGGTTTCACCCGACTTGTAGGTTTTCTGGCGCCGCCGCAGCATGACCACCAGCGCAAGCAGACCCAGAATCAGGAAAACCGCAGGCGCGAACCAGAGGATGGCGGTTTGGGTAGTCAATGCCGGCCGATAACGAACAAACTCGCCATAGCGAGCGACCATGAAATCAACAATCTCATCATTGCTGCGATCTTCTTGCAGCATGCGGTAGATTTCCCGCCGCAGGTCATTGGCGATCGGCGCGTTGGAGTCGGCGATGTTCTGATTCTGACACTTGGGACAACGCAGTTCGGTGCTCAGATAATAGAAGCGGGCGCGCTGTTCTTCGCTATCGAATTCGTAGGTATCGATAGCAGCGAAACTGCCCACACTAACCAGCAACATGGCAATCAGGGTCAGGACACGAATCATGGCTGTGCCTCGTCGAACAGGGCCTGATAACGCGCGGCCAGATCGCTTTCCCAGATTCGCTCATCGATTACACCGATGAACTTGTACCGGATCACGCCCTGCGCATCGACAAAGAAGGTTTCCGGCGCGCCGTACACGCCCAGATCCAGTCCCAGCAACCCCTCAGGATCACTGATATTCAGCTGGTATGGGTCATGCAGATCCTGCAACCATTTGCGCGCGGCCTCGGTGTCATCCTTGTAATTGACGCCGTGGATGACCACGCCTTCGGCCGCCAGCTTGTTCAGGACTGGATGTTCCACTCGGCAGGCCACACACCAGGTCCCCCAAACATTGACCAGCGACGGCTGACCCAACAGAGCCTGCTCGGTAATCGGTGGCTCTCCCGCCTCAACCGAAGGTAGATTGAATGCAGGGAAGGTTTTACCTACAAGCACTGAAGGCAGATCGTCGTTATCCAGATACAGCCCCCTGAACAGGAAGACCAGCATTAGCAGGAAGAGCGCCAGGGGCAGCAATAACAGAGCGCGTTTCATCAAACCGTCTCCTGGGCCACGACCGCTGCCTTGGTTTCACGTGCACGCAAGCGATAGCGTTTGTCGCTGGCGGCAAGCAACCCGCCAAACATCATGAGCAACGCGCCTCCCCATATCCAGCGCACAAAGGGCTTGATATGCACACGCATTGCCCAGGCATCGCCTTCCAGCGGCTCGCCCATGGCCACAAACAGATCGCGGGTGAAGCCGGGGTGAATGGCCGCTTCGGTCATGATCTGATTCTGCACGGTATAAAGACGCTTGTCCGGCCTGAGGGTGGTGACCTGCCGGTCACCACGGAACACGACCATGGTGGCGCGATCAGCCTCCCAGTTGGAGCCCGAATAGTGCTCGGTACCCTCGAATACAAAACGGTACCCGCCGAGTTCTACCTGATCACCGGGCGCCATGCGCAGGTCGCGCTGGCTATCGAACAGGCTTGCACCGACCACACCGACCGCACACACGGCCATGCCAATGTGCGCCAGGGTCATGCCCCAGTAACTGCGCGGCAATGCTGAAAGCCCGCGGGCCAGACCCTTGTTGCGAGTCTTGTGGAGCATATCGCGAAAGCTCATGCCCACGACCCAGAACACCAGCACCAGCATGCTCCCCACAGCCAGGTGGTGCTCGCCAATCCATACCGCCAGACCAATGGCCGCGATCGCCGACAAGAGCAGAACCCATTTCAACTGATCGAACAGCCAGCGTGTTGGCGTGTCCTTCCAGCGACTGACCATGCCTACTCCCATCGCAGCCAGCAGCAGTGCCATCAAAGGCAGGAACAATGCATTGAAGTACGGAGGGCCAACCGACACCAGAGTGCCGCTGATCGCGTCCAGAGCCAGAGGGTACAGCGTACCCAGCAAGATCATCAGCGCAGAGACTACGAGGATCACGTTGTTGACCAACAGAAAGGTTTCCCGCGACCAGAGCGCAAAACCGATTTGACTCTTGACCACCGGTGCGCGCAGCGCATACAGGGCCAGTGAGCCGCCGGTGACTACCAAAAGAAACCCTAGAATGAATACGCCGCGCTCGGGGTCGGTAGCAAAAGCATGCACCGAAGTAAGTACACCGGAGCGCACCAGAAAGGTTCCCAGTAAGCTCAATGAAAAGGTAGCGATTGCCAACAGTACCGTCCAGCTCTTGAACACGCCACGCTTCTCGGTCACCGCCAGCGAGTGAATCAGCGCGGTGCCCACCAGCCAGGGCATGAAGGAAGCGTTCTCCACCGGATCCCAGAACCACCAGCCACCCCAGCCGAGCTCGTAATAGGCCCACCAGGAGCCCAATGCGATGCCCAGGGTCAGGAAGGCCCAGGCGATGATGGTCCAGGGCCGCGACCAACGCGCCCAGGCGGCATCCAACCGGCCGCCAAGCAGAGCAGCAATAGCGAATGCAAAGGCGACCGAGAAGCCCACATAGCCCATGTACAGCATCGGCGGGTGCACGATCAGACCAAAGTCCTGCAGCAGCGGGTTGAGGTCATTACCGTCGGCCGGATGGAAGGGCAGCTGCCGGTCGAAGGGGTTGGAGGTCATGAGCATGAACAACAGAAAGCCAACCGCAATCATGCCCATGACTGCCAGCACGCGGCTGAGCATTTCCGGCGGCAGATCACGGGAGAAGATCGCCACAGCGAAAGTCCATAGTGACAGGATCAAGGCCCACAGCAGCAGTGAACCTTCATGCCCACCCCAGACTGCGCTCACCCTGTAGTACCAGGGCAACGCGGAATTGGAGTTGAGCGCAACGTAGGTCACGCTGAAGTCGTTGGTGACAAAGGCCTGTACCAGGCAGAGGAATGCAAAAAACACAAAGAGGCACTGTGCAATCGCGGCTGGCTGGGCAAAGCCCATCGCCAGGGTATCGCCCCGCCATGCGCCGTAGAGCGGTACGGTTGCCTGCAGCAATGCCAGTACCAGCGCAATGATCAGGGCTAACTGGCCAAGCTCGGGAATCATCTCATCTCCTCAATAACCGGACGCCGAATCGGCGTCCCGTTTCATCTGTTGGACCTTTTCCATCGCCTGGGCCACCTCCGGCGGCATATATTCCTCGTCATGCTTGGCCAATACTTCGTCGGCTATCAACATGCGATTTTCATTGAGCCGTCCCAGCGCAACGATGCCCTGCCCCTCACGGAACAGGTCGGGGAGAATTCCGTCGTAGGCAATGATGATCTGCTTGCCGCCATCACTGACCGCAAACTGCGTCTCCAGGCTCTCACTCGAGCGTTTGACGCTCCCTTCAACAACCATACCGCCAGCACGGATGCGGGCATCCGTGGGTGCCTCACCATTGGCTATCTGACTCGGGGTATAGAACAGGTTGATGTTCTGCTGCAGGGCGCTAAGCGCCAATCCGACGGCAATACCGACCCCCAATACTACGAGCACAATTAGAATCAGGCGTTTTCTGCGCTGAGGGTGCATCACGCTACCTCCCTGCGCCGACGACGCGCTTCGACACTGACCAGACGCCGGCGAGCCAGCCATGGTTGCACTACGTTGAGCAACAACACCGCGAATGTAATCGCATAGGCGGACCAGACAAAGGGTCCGTGGCCATCCATGGCGAGCAATTCGGGCAGACTATTCATCAGTTTTTCTCCAGGACGTCGCGTACCCAGCGGGTCTTGTGCTCACGGCGCAGGACTTCCAGGCGCATGCGCATCAACAAGCTGACTGTAAAAAGGGCATAGAAGCCCAGCACCATCAGCAACAGGGGGAACCACATTTCCACCGGCATGGCCGGCTTCTCGGTAATCTTGAACGTGGCAGGCTGATGCAGGGTATTCCACCAGTCCACCGAGTATTTGATAATCGGGATATTAACCACGCCGACAATGGCCAGCACGGCGGTGGCCTTGGCCGACGTATCACGGTTACTGATCGCCTGGCTGAGGGCGATGATGCCGAAATACAGGAATAGCAAAATGAGCATGGAGGTCAGTCGAGCATCCCAGACCCAATAGGTGCCCCAGGTCGGCTTGCCCCAGATGGCTCCGGTAACCAGAGCAATAAAGGTCATCCATGCCCCGATAGGCGCAGCGCAGCGCAGCGCCACATCTGCCAGCTTCATGCGCCAGACCAGAGTGACAATACCGGCGGCAGCCAACATCACGTAACAGGACTGGGCCAAAAAGGCCGCGGGCACGTGGATATAGATAATCCTGAAGCTGTTGCCTTGCTGATAATCCTCGGGAGCAAAGAACAACCCCCAGATTGTCCCCACGCCAATCAATAACACGCTAGCGACCGCGAACCAGGGCAGCCAGCGACCGCTGATATCATAGAACCACTTGGGTGAACCCAGCTTGTGAAAAAAACTCCAGTTCATCGCATGCTCTCTTTGCTAGTCATTCGCTAACCCCTATGCGCAGGCCCGCCGCTATCGCCACTGGAGCGAGGCTCATGGACAGTACTGCCAGGCACCCGAGCCACAACGCATAGCCGGTAGTGGGCAAGCCCTGCACTGCCGCCTCCACTGCGCCAGTTCCCAGAATCAGAACCGGAATGTACAGGGGAAGGATCAACAGGGCCAGCAACACACCGCCACTTTTCAGTCCTACAGTCAGCGCCGCCCCTACGGCGCCAAGCAAACTCAGTACGGGTGTGCCGAGCAGCAGGCTTAACGCCAGAATCGGCAGCACCTTGGCAGGCAGCGACAACATGAGGCCGAAGAGTGGCGAGAGCAAAACCAACGCCAGACCGCAGACCATCCAGTGATGCAGCACCTTGACCAGCACCATCAGCGCCAGGGGATGTGGCGAGAGCACCCATTGCTCAAGCGAGCCATCCTCATAATCGCTACGAAACAATCCGTCGAGGGACAACAGGGTAGCCAGTAACGCAGCGACCCAGATAACACCCGGAGCCATGGTGCGCAGCATTCCCGGCTCCGGACCCACCGCAAGCGGAAACAGACTGATCACGATGGCAAAAAATACCAGAGGATTGAGCAATTGGCCGGGGCGCCGCCAGGCCAGACGCCACTCCCGGGTAAAGAGTAACCAGACAATCTGCAGCATCAGGCGACCTGCCCCAGATCCAGGGAGCGCAAACCAGCAAGATGCTCCAGGCTGTGGTGGGTGGTCAGCACGACGATTCCGCCCTTGGCAGCATGGGCCAGCACATGGGCCTCAAGCGTGGCAACACCGCTGCGGTCGATGGCGGTGAAGGGCTCATCGAGTATCCAGACCGGGTGCGCTTCGAGATACAGTCTGGCCAGTGCCACCCTGCGTTGCTGGCCTGCGGACAGGTGGTCACAGGGCACGTCCTCGAAACCGCGCAGACCGACCATCTGCAAGGCCTGCCAGATCAGCTCGCGGGATACCGGCTGACTCAGTGCACAGAGCCAGCTGAGATTCTCCTCCGCGGTCAGCGCGCCTTTGACCGCTGGTGCGTGGCCTATGTACAACCGGCTCTGACGCCAGGCATCACGACCAACACCGCTGAACACGGAGGCATCGCCGTAATGCACATCCCCGGCGGCGGCGGGGAGCAATCCAGCCAATATACGCAGTAAACTGGTCTTGCCCGACCCGTTGGGTCCGGCCACCTGCAGCACATCACCCGGCTCAAGACGCAGCGTCACGTCATCGAACAGCTCGCGCTGATCACGCTCGCAGGCCAACTGTCGGATGTCGATAGGCTGTGATTTCACCGGTTCTCCACACTGGTTGGCGGATATCGCCGCACAGGATTCATGTTTGTCTGCCCAAGGCCGCTATACTGCATTGAGGTCGCCAAGATGGGTGCAAAACCCGACCTGCAAGGCGCCAGGGCGCAGCTTTCATAAAGCTTGGCCATTATACATACCGCCCCCCGAACGGGGCCCGTGATTTACATCAATATGTGACCCCATGGCATCTGATTTCCGACTACCACCAGCACTCGCTACACCGCCTAGCACGGGGCCTGTAGCGAAGCCTCAAGATACCGCAGCAGTCGCGCTGAAGCTGCTGCGTCCGATTGACGCACTGTTGCTGCCGCCAGGCCAGACCAGCCGCGCGGAGGTAGTCAGCAGCAGTAGCAATGGTGGCCAGTTCAATCTGATTCTGCGCATGTCACAGCAAAACACTAATCAAAGTGGGCCCCGTGCCGAGATAGCCGCCACAAGCCCACGTGCCATTGCCAGCGGGACTCAGGTTCTGATTCAGGCGATCAGTCAGACCCAGCTGATGGCGATCATGCAGCCTGCCGACAAAGCCCCCGCGGGTCCTGCTGCGACCCTGACGCGACTCGATCCGGCCCAGTTCCCGCCGGGCACTACGGTACAGGCCCGGGTGATCAGCCAGCAACCGATTGATCAGACCCGTTTCGCGGTATTGGCCAAGGTGCTTCAAGGGGCCAACAGTGGCATGAATCTGAGTCTGACGACCAACAAGCCGTTGGAGCCAGGAAGCTTGCTGACAGCACGCGTGGGTAGCCAGGGTGAGCTACGGGTGCCCGATCCGGGCCGGCAGGTATTACAACAGGCGCTCTCCCAGGGTTTACGAGAGACATTGCAACGTCAGGGCTCAGCCGAGCCACTGCTCAATCGCTTGCAGCAGCTCGCCACCGCAGTAACGGCGTCTACCGCAGGGCAGTCGACACCAACCAATGCGGCACAGGGCGCGCAGAGTTCTTCACTGGCAACAGCCAGCACCACACCCGGCACCCCGCTGCAGACGAGCGCAAGTGTCGAGAAACTGGCGGCTCAGGTACAGAGCGCCGTGCGCCAGGTATTGCAGCAGGTAGCGACCCCGGCCCAGCTTATGACACCCAGCGGCGTCGAGCAGGCCGTGCAACGTAGCGGACTCTTCCTGGAACCCAACCTGACCCAGCTGGCCGATCTGCTCAAGGGTGGACAAGCGCCCGCCGGGGGACGCGAGGCAGCCCCGGCGGGCACTGCACCACTTCCCCAACCAGCCCTGGCCAAGTTGCTTTCGGCCCTAGCGGCACTGCCAGTGACGCCAGGAGCCCCTACCCTGCCTGGTGCTGACCTCAAAGCAGCGCTGATTAATCTGCTGGTCAATGTGCAGCAGCAACTGCCACCTGCTGCATTGACTGCCTTGGCCTTGCCACCCGGTCCCTGGGCTCAGGGCATGGGCCCACAACGTGGCGGCTTCCCTCTCCCGCCTCGGGCCATGCAGGCGCTGGCTGACACCCCGGATCTGGGGTCGCTGCTGCGTCTTACCGCTGCCCTGTTATCGCGAATCCAGCATCATCAACTGCAGAGTCTGGGGCAATCACAAACCTTTACCGATGGCAGCACCCAGACTACCTGGCAACTGGAAATCCCCCTGCGTGATGGCCAGCAATTCAACCACGTGCAGGTACGGATACAGCGGGACGATGAGGCACCAAGCAAGAAAGCAGGAGAACAGACTCCATTCTGGGAAGTACGCCTGGCCTTCACACTGGACCACCTAGGGGCACTACAAGCCATAGCCAAGCTGTACAAGGGGCGAGTGAACACCCAGTTCTGGGCCGAACAACCCCATACCCTATCCTTGCTCAATAGTGAGCTGGCCTTGCTGCGCGACCGCTTACTGGCAAAGGGCCTGGAAGTGGGCGAGATCAGTTGCCATCAGGGCACGCCGCCTCAGCCCAATCAGGCGCTGCAGCAACGCTGGATCGATGAGGTGACATGATGGGCAAGAACCGCGAAGCTATTGCATTGGTTTACGACGGCGATCAGGCGCCTACCCTGACAGCCAAGGGTGAGGGCGATCTGGCAGAGCAGATCATTCAACTGGCCATGGAATATGAAGTTCCGATCTATGAGAACGCGGAACTGGCAAAGGTGTTGGCACGCCTGGAGTTGGGCGATCAGATACCCGAGGCGCTATATCGCACCATTGCTGAAATCATTGCCTTTGCCTGGTATCTCAAGGGCAAAAGTCCGGAGGGGTTTGTGCCGCCTGAGCAGTTTGACCCGGAGTAGACAGAATCAGGGCTTGCGAGCAGCGTGCAGCTTGGCCACCAGCTCCGCTTCGGCCTTGGACAGACCGCAGGACTGGGTAAGGTCTTCGACGCTTGCCCCAAGACTGACCAGCCTGGCGGCCTGGTTGTAGGGAAGCGACTGCGGATCATGCTGTTCAATGCGCTGCTGCTTGTCTTCCATGCGCTTGAACTGCTCGCGCAGCGCAAGCAGATCCTCGCCCATGCGAATACTGCCCTGCTGGAAGGTATTCACTTCATTCTTGAGCTGTTGCAAACGCTGAAGTTGACGTTCTTCGAGCGCCTGGACCTGGCGCGCAACTCGCCGATTGGCAAGATACAGCGCCAGCAATACAGCGACCAGGACACCGAGACCCAGTCCCACGAACAGCATCAACAGGGCACCAGCATCGATCATGCTGTTCAGAACCCCTGCAACTCTGCCCACTCGTCTTCGGTCATCATCTTCTCGAGGTCGACCAGGATGAGCAATTCATTATTCTTGTTGCATACGCCCTGGATAAACTTGGCGGACTCGTCAGTACCCACATTCGGCGCTGTCTCGATCTCCGACTGGCGCAGGTAGACTACCTCGGCGACGCTATCGACCAGGATACCCACCACCTGCTTGTCAGCTTCAATGATCACGATCCGCGTGTTGTCGGTGATAGGCGCCGGTGTCAGACCGAAGCGCTGGCGGGTATCGATAACCGTAACCACGTTACCGCGCAGGTTGATGATGCCCAGTACGTAGGAGGGCGCGCCGGGAACCGGTGCGATTTCAGTGTGGCGCAACACTTCCTGCACCTGCATCACGTTAATGCCGTAGCTCTCGTTATCCAGACGGAAGGTAACCCATTGCAGGATCGGATCTTCAGCGCCCTGTGCGGTATTGTTTTGCATTGTCTCGGTTCCCGATCTTCATATAAGCCAATCCCGCTGAGTGGCAGCGGAACGCCGGTTTGCTACGTTAAGTCCATCATACTCCATGGCAGCGCTATACCAACGCCCTACCGGATTTGCCCTTGCGCTTCTCATGTTCGCCCTGCCCGGTGGCAATCATTTCTGCCAACGCAGCCACATCAACCAATGCACACATCTGATCGATCACCGTGCCAGCCAACCAGGGTCGCTTACCCTGCTGCGAGCGCCATTTGACCTGATCGGGCGTCAGCTTGATTGATCGACTTACCCCGTGAACTGCCAGCCCCCAATCATACCCTTGCACTGAAATCACAAACCGCAGCCCCTCCTGCAGGGCATCGGTGTAGCGCTCGGGCATGACCCACTTGGCGGTGTCCAGTACCTTGAGATTGCCTCCCACCGTGGGCAATATGCCCAAAAACCAGTCAGGCTGACCGAACAACGGTGTGATTTCAGCCTCCAGGGCATGAATGGTACCTAGCGAGACCAACGGCACGGCCAGCGTCAGACCAGCCACATCGAACAGCAAAGCCTCGAATTCCTGTTCGCGCCAGAGCGGGCTGGTAGCCTTTGCTGGCTCGGCAACAGGCTCGACTGCAGCGACGGGCGACTGCTCCTCCACCGGTGCCGGAGGCGTTTCCACCCGGGCGGGCCGACGCTGCCCGATCATTCGATCGGCTATGCGTGATCTCTTCTGCACTGCAGGGGCCGCGGGCTCAGGCTCAACCTGCGGCGTCGGCGTATCCAGAGCCTCCGCCGTCGGCTGCGCTAGGGCCTCATCCTGCTGAACCTCAACAGGCGCCTGTTCAGCCAGCAGCAGCTCACTGGAAGCATCCTGCAGCAAGGCATCCAGATAACTCTGGATTGTCTGCTGAGGAATATATTGCTGGACGGGCAAGGGTTTATTCATAGATAGCTTGTCTTGTTGCAACTCTTCGGCGTGCCTGAAACAGCAGCCCTGTGTCTTTGTATCGGCCAGGTCTGGCCAAGCATTAGTCGCGTTTGCACTCAGGCAACCTTGTTACGGCGGGGCAATGACTGCGCGAGCAGATAGCGCAGCAGCGCGCGGTAGGCCAAAACGCCCCGAGCGGTATTATCCAGACGCGACGGCACCAGGCCAGCCAGACTTGCATCACGCAATTTGGTATCTATTGGAATATAAGCCTGCCACAGGTGATCGGCATAATCATGCCTCAGGGCTCGCAGGGTACTCAGCGATGCCTGGGTGCGTCGATCAAACAGGGTGGGCACGATGGTGAAAGGTAATGCCTGTTTACGCGAGCGATTGACCATATCCAGGGTATGCACCATGCGCTCCAGCCCCTTGAGGGCAAGAAACTCGGTTTGTACCGGAATCACCAATTGCTCGCAGGCCGCCAGAGCATTGATCATCGAGACTCCTAACAACGGAGGACTGTCGATCAACACAAACTCGTAGTCATCCCATAGCTGGGTCAACGCACGGGAAAGCACCAGACCATAGCCGCCCTGCATGGCAGACTGCCGCTCCAGTGTTGCCAGAGACGTACTGGAGGGCATCAGTTTGATTTTTTCATGGGATGTATCAAGCAGCAATGCAGCGGCGAGACCCGCTGGCACCTGCCCCTTGTGCTGGAAAAGGTTGAATACACTACTGGTCAGACTGTCAGGATCATGACCGAAGTAACTGGTCATCGAACCATGGGGGTCCAGATCGACCACGAGCACACGCTGCCCCTGGTCAGCCAGCAAACCGGCCAGGGCTACCACGGTGGTCGTCTTACCCACGCCGCCCTTCTGATTGGATACCGCCCAGACTTTCATGCCCTTCCTCCGACAACAGATTGACGCGATACGCGTACCGACAGACTCTCAAACCTATAAAGCAGGAGTCGTGCCAGATGTACTGCCTGCCCCGGCCGCAGCGCCGGACTCAATCCGCGCTTCACGCATAGAATCCACTTCATTTGCCTCATTTCCGGCAAAGGCTTCATGACGTTTATCGGTAAAGCGTGATACCAACAATACCACCCTGCGGTTGGCACGTCGTCCGGCAGCCGTTGTGTTATCAGCTACCGGACGATATTGACCATAGCCAACCGCCGCCAGTCGACCCGCATCGACTCCGCCGTTGTCGAGCATACGCACCACGCTGGCGGCCCTCGCAGCAGAAAGTTCCCAATTGGTCGGATAGGCCCGTGAGCGCATTGGTATATTATCGGTAAAGCCCTCGACATGAATCGGATTCTCGTAGGGCGCCAGGATTTTGGCAATACGTTCGATCAACGGAAACGCGGCATCCAGCGGCAATGCATCCCCGCTGGGAAACAACAAACCGGAGTTCAACTCGATCTCGATCCACAACTCGTTGCCGCGCACCTCAAGGTCACCCGCACTAATCATGTCACCAAAGGCTGAGCGCATGGCGTCGGCAATATTCTCGAGGGCGTCGGCGCCCTCACCCGCGCCATCATTACCTGCTGTACCGGGTTGCTCACTGGTGTCGATACCACGCGGAACGTTGTCCCCGACCTGGATAGGATCGATGGTCCGCTGGGGTTGATTGAACGCGCCGACCAGTGTGTCGGAAAGAACCTTGTATTTACCCTCGTTAACCGAGGAGATCGAATACATGACGACAAAAAAAGCGAACAGCAGGGTTATGAAGTCGGCGTAGGACACCAGCCAGCGCTCATGATTCTCGTGCTCTTCCTGACGTCTGCGACGCATGCTGGACTCCTGCTGTTAATCGAGGAAGCCTTCCAGCTTCATCTCGATGGAGCGCGGATTTTCGCCTTCGGCGATCGACAGGAGGCCTTCGACCAGCATTTCCCGGTAACGGGATTGTTGCAGCACTACTGACTTGAGCTTGTTGGCAACGGGCAGCAGAAACAGGTTGGCCAGCGCGACGCCATAAATGGTCGCAACGAAGGCGACAGCAATACCGGTACCCAGCATTGACGGGTCCGCCAGGTTGCCCATCACATGAATCAGGCCCATGACCGCGCCAATGATACCGATGGTAGGCGAGTAACCGCCCATGCTTTCGTACACCTTCGCAGCCATCAGATCGTGGCTTTCACGGGTAAGCAGATCGACCTCAAGAATACTGCGCAAGGCTTCCGGCTCGCTGCCGTCGACCAGAAGCTGCAGCCCCTTGCGAGCAAAAAGATCACGCTCCATCTCGGCTATCTGCTCGAGCCCGAGCAGGCCCTCCTTGCGTGCGATAGTGCTCCACTCGATCACTTGATTGATGCCTTCACGCAGCTGATTGGCTGGCGGCACGAAAATCCAGCGGGCGATGACCAGGGCGCGCTTGAACACCTTGAGCGGCGTCTGAATAAACGCTGCGCCCAGGGTTCCGCCAAACACGATCAGGGCCGCGGGCCCGTTGATAAGCGCCTCCGCATGCCCGCCCTCCAGGTAGTTACCTCCCAGAATAGCTACAAAGGCGAGAATAACGCCGATGATGCTGAGAATATCCATCAGCTAAGCTCTGCCAGGTGACGGCCAATCTCATCCAGGCTGTAGATCCCATCGGCCAGATTGGCCTTGGCGATAGCCATTGGCATACCGTAGATCACACAGCTGGCCTCATCCTGGGCCCAGACATCACTGCCAGCCTGTTTGAGCATTCGTGCACCCTCCCGGCCATCGGCACCCATGCCAGTCAATACGACAGCGAGTACCTTGTCGCGAAACACCTTGGCCGCCGAACCAAAGGTGACGTCTACGCTGGGCTTGAAATTGAGTCGATCATCGCCGGGCAGAATGCGCACCACTCCGCGGGCATCAACCATCATTTGCTTGCCCCCGGGTGCGAGCAATGCAACGCCAGCTCGCAGGGTGTCGCCATCTTCGGCTTCCTTGACACTGATACGGCAGAGTTTGTCCAGTCGCTCGGCAAAAGCCTTGGTAAAGGCCGCAGGCATATGCTGAATCAACAACAATGGTGAGGGGAAGCTGGCCGGTAGCTGCGTCAATACTTTCTGCAGTGCCACTGGACCGCCTGTCGATGTACCTATGGCAACCAGTTGGAAGTGCTTGCGTCGGGGTGGCGGACTGTTCCGCGCGGGCGCTGGTGCTGGCCGTTGCACTACCGGATCAGCAGGTCGCAAACCGGGACGTGCAGTGCCGGTATTAAGAGTCGGCGCCGGCGGCGTAGGGGCCACAGGTGAAGAAACACCGGAACCTCCAAGACCAAGTGAGCGACGATTGGTGCGGGCCAGCGCATGCACTCGCTCGCAGAGCAGTTGTCGGACCTTGTCAGGATTACGAGAGATATCCTCAAAGTTCTTCGGCAGGTAGTCTGCCGCCCCTGCGTCCAGTGCATCCAGGCTGACCCGGGCGCCTTCGTAGGTCAGCGAAGAGAACATCAGAACGGCGGTGGGGCAACGCTGCATGATTTCACGTACAGCTGTGATGCCATCCATCACCGGCATCTCATAGTCCATGGTGACCACATCGGGACGAAGCGCCAGAGCCTGGTCCACAGCTTCGCGCCCGTTGGAAGCGGTGCCGACTACCTTGATCTGCGGGTCGCCAGCCAGGATTTCCGTCACTCTGCGACGGAAAAATCCGGAGTCGTCCACCACCAGCACCTTGACTACCATAGGCTATCTGCTCTCCTTAAACTTGACGGGCACACCGCCGGGCGGCGGTGTGCAGATATCCATTTTATTTGCCGCTATGCCGATTAGCCGCGGCGCGCGTACCGCTTGAGCAGACTGGGAATATCCAGAATCAGCGCAATACGGCCGTCACCGGTAATGGTCGCTCCGGACATGCCCGCAGTTCCCTGCAGCATACGTCCCAGGGGCTTGATGACAACCTCTTCCTGACCGACCAGCTGATCGACCACGAAGCCGACGCGCTGAGTCCCAACAGAGACAATGACCACACTGGCGGCAGAGCGGTCCGAGGTATCTTCGACACCCGGCATCAGCCAGCGCTTGAGGAAAAACAGGGGCAAGGCCTTGTCACGAACAATAATGACCTCCTGGCCGTCCACCACATTGGTACGCGACAGATCCAGATTATAGATTTCGTTGACGCTGACCAGCGGCAAAGCAAAGGCCTGATCATTCAACATCACCATGAGAGTAGGCATGATAGCCAGGGTCAGCGGCACCTTGATCGCGATTACGGTGCCCTGGCCCTTGGTAGAAGTGATGCCAATGGTCCCGTTGAGCTGGGAGATCTTGGTCTTGACCACATCCATACCCACACCGCGGCCGGACACATCGGAAATTTCAGTCTTGGTGGAAAAGCCCGGTGCAAGAATCAGATCGAAGCATTCGCTCTCGGTCAGACGATCGGCAGCTTCCTTTTCCATCATGCCCTTCTCGACGGCCTTGGCGCGCAAGACCTCGGCGTCCATACCACGGCCGTCGTCGGTAATCGTCAGCAGGATATGATCACCTTCCTGCTCCGCAGCCAGTACGACTTTGCCGGTGCGGGGTTTACCAGCCTGTTCCCGCTCGGCTGGCAGCTCGATACCGTGATCGACCGAGTTACGTACCAGGTGAACCAGGGGATCGGCGAGCGCCTCTACCAGGTTCTTGTCCAGATCGGTCTCTTCACCGACCATGTCCAGATTAATTTCCTTTTTCAGGCTGCGTGCCAGATCCCGTACCACGCGTGGAAAACGACCAAAGACCTTCTTGATCGGCTGCATCCGCGTCTTCATCACCGAGGACTGCAGATCCGCGGTGACAACATCAAGGTTGCCGACGGCCTTGTTCAGCTCCTCATCACCTACGCTTACGCCGATCCGCACGAGGCGATTACGCACCAGTACCAGCTCGCCGACCATGTTCATGATTTCGTCGAGACGGGCTGTATCAACCCGCACCGTGGTTTCGACCGCGGGAGCGTCAGAGGCGACTGCCCCTGTCTTGTCCTTGGGCACAGCAGGAATGGACGGTGGTGTCGGTGGAGCTGCAGCATCGTTAGACTTGGATGGAGCCGGGCTGGCCGCCTTGGCTGCAGACTTGGCTACCGGTTTGGCTGCTGGCTTGCTGGCAGCGGCAGGCTGGACCGGGGCTTCGACTGGAGCTGCATCAGTGGCTGCCGGTGGTTTGCCGTCACCATGCAGCTGGTCGAGCAGCGCTTCAAATTCGTCGTCAGTTATATGATCAGAGGTTTGCGCTTCAGGCTCCGGTGCCGAGGTCGCCGCCGGGCTGGAGGACGCAGCTAGACCGGGAGCTGATCCTTTGCCGTGAAGCTCATCCAACAGGGCTTCGAATTCGTCGTCATTGATCTCATCACCAGCGGCAGCGGAGGTTGCCGCTGGTCCCGGCGACGGGGCCGCCGAAGCAACGGCACTGGCCGCTGCCGTTGAAGCATCCTTGCCGTGCAGTTGATCAAGCAGCGCCTCGAATTCATCGTCAGTAATTTCATCGCCCGAGCCGGTAGCTGTCGGGGCGGATGCGGCGGATGGACTGGCCCTGTCCGCCGAACCATGCAATGAATCAAGCAATTGCTCAAACTCATCGTCTGTTATGTCGCCTTCGGCCACATTTGCTTCGGATGCCTGGGCCATGGGCAGCTGAGGGGCGGCAGCTTCAGGTTCTTCGTGGGTTGCAGGCGCTGGCTCATCGGCAGCTGGCGTTGCCAAACGTGCGAGGGCTTCAAGCAATGCAGGATCTGCAGGTGTTGGCGTAGTGCGTTCACGCACTTCATCAAACATGGTGTTGACGCTGTCCAGAGCCTGGAGCACGACATCCATCAACTCGGAATCGACCTTGCGCTCACCCTTGCGCAGAATATCGAAGACGTTCTCTGCGATGTGGCAGCAACCTACCAGTGCATCGAGCTGCAGAAAGCCGGCGCCACCCTTGACGGTGTGAAAGCCGCGGAAGATCGCATTGAGCAGATTGGTATCGTCAGGACGGTTCTCCAGTTCGATAAGCTGCTCGGACAACAATTCCAGAATCTCTCCAGCCTCAACCAGAAAGTCCTGGAGGATCTCTTCATCCGCGTCAAAGCTCATGCATCCACTCCCGGGTCGCGCTTGTTATTAGAAGCCCAGGCTGGACAGAAGATCATCGACTTCATCCTGCCCTGAGACAACATCTTCTCTTTTATCGGCATGAATCTGCGGACCTTCACCCTTGGGTGACACTTTTTTTGCTTCGGGGGTAACTTTCTGGTGTTCTATGCCTGCCATGCGGTCAACCTGGCCGGCCATGCGAACCAAATTCAGCAGGCTTTCTTCGACGTCGTGAACCAGCGTGATCACACGCTTGATGACCTGACCGGTGAGATCCTGGTAGTCCTGGGCCATGACAATCTCGTTCAATTGCCCACTGACTTCGGCAGCCGACGTTTCAGTCTTCTCCAGGAAATCACCCATACGCTTGTACAGGTCGCGAAACTCTCCAGCAGCCATTTCCCTGCGTTGCAGGCGCTCCCAGTCTGCTCGAAGTGCGGCAGCTTCCTGACCCAGATTGGCCACGATGGGCGCACTGGCGTCGACCAGATCCATGGTGCGATTGGCAGCCTTGTCCGTCAGCGTGACAACGTAGTCCAAGCGGTCAGAAGCGTCAGAAATACGGGTCGCTTCAACATCATCACCCAGTGCCTGGGTGGTATCGAGCTGGAAGTTGACAATGGCATTGTGCAAGGCGCGGGTCAGTTGTCCCACCTCGTGATAGAGGCCGCGATCCCGTGCCTGGTTGATCGCGTGAATGACCAGAATGGCTTCGCCGAACTGACCTTTCTCCAAGAGATCGACCAGTTGCCGCGCATTATCCTTCAGGGAATGTTCAAATTCCTGAGCGGTTGCCTGGCCGGTGTCCTTACTTAACGCCATAACCTGTACCCCGGTTGTTATTTAGCCTGGACCCGCTCGAAGATCTTTTCGATCTTTTCCTTGAGTGCCTGAGCAGTAAAGGGCTTGACCACGTAACCATTCACACCGGCCTGGGCGGCTTCGATGATCTGGTCGCGTTTGGCCTCGGCAGTCACCATCAGCACAGGCAGATGCTTCAGGCGTTCATCTGCCCGCACTGCGCGCAGCAGGTCGATGCCGCTCATCCCGGGCATGTTCCAGTCGGTAACCAGAAAGTCGAAACTGCCACTCTGCAGCATCGGTAGCGCGGAGGTACCGTCATCAGCTTCCGCTGTGTTGGTAAACCCCAGGTCACGCAGCAGATTCTTGATGATGCGCCTCATCGTTGAAAAATCATCAACGATGAGAATTTTCATGTTCTTGTCCAAGTCGACCTCCGTACACACCAGGAAGAGTGCGTTGTTACACTCCGTTAAGCTACTGGCCAAACAAGCCTTTCACGTTTTATTGACGCCAGTGTAACCGGAGTGGCTCCATTGCGCTGCCTCCGCTGACATTTGTTCGTCTTTATACCTGTTACTGCCAGACGATTACTTCAATCTGTGGGCATTGTCCGGATGTTGACCACAAAATCAATCATTTCGCCACCCGCCCAGTCTGGCACGCAGACGAGCCGCGCACTGACTATGCAATTGACTGACACGTGACTCGCTAACGCCAAGCACCGCGCCTATTTCCTTGAGATTCAGCTCTTCATCGTAATACAGAGAAAGAAGCAGACGCTCGCGCTCTGGCAAGGTATCAATCGCTTCTACCAGCGCCTCACGGAAACGCTGATCTTCCAGGCCACCGAAAGGCTCTTCGTCGCTTTGGGCGTCAGCCCGAGTGCCGGATTCCAGAAGATCATCGAAACTGAATAATTTGCTGCCCGCGGTGTCATTGAGGATTGAATAGTACTCCTCCAGACTCATTTCCAGCTCAGCCGCTATCTCCTGATCCTTGGCGTCGCGGCCCAGTCTTGATTCAACAGCGCGCACTGCGTCACTGACCATTCGGGTGTTGCGATGAACTGAACGCGGAGCCCAATCACCCTTGCGCACCTCATCAAGCATGGCGCCGCGAATACGTATGCCGGCGTAGGTCTCGAAACTGGCTCCCTTGGAGTTGTCGAACTTGCGAGAAGCCTCCAACAAACCAATCATTCCGGCCTGTATCAGATCATCAACCTGGACGCTGGCAGGCAGTCGCCCCAGCAGGTGGTAGGCAATACGCTTGACCAGGGGAGCGAACTGGTCAACCAGTCGATCCTGTGAGTCAGCGGAACCCTGTGCGCGTGTATACATGCTCACCCCACCTGCTGTTAACGTCATAGGCCTGTTCCGGTCTGCCGCACCAGGCGCTCGACAAAAAATTCGAGGTGGCCACGCGGATTGGCCGGTAGCGGCCAGGCGTCCACCTTCTGTGCTATCCCGCGAATGGCCAGCGATGCCTTGCTGCGCGGAAACGCATCATAGATCGCTCGCTGTTTCTGCACCGCCTTGCGTACGTTTTCATCGTAGGGTACCGCGCCGACATACTGCAGAGCTACGTCGAGGAAACGATCTGTGACCTTGGTCAACTTGCTGAACACCAGACGACCTTCCTGGGGGGTATGAACCATATTAGCCAATACCCGGAAACGCGTCATGCCGTGGTCACGATTGAGCAGTTTGATCAGCGCATAGGCGTCGGTAATCGAGGTGGGCTCATCGCAGACAACTACCAGGACCTCTTGGGAGGCCCGAACAAAACTCACTACCGAGTCGCCAATACCGGCTGCAGTGTCAACAATCAGGACATCGATGTTGTCACCGATCTCACTGAATGCCTGAATCAGGCCCGCATGCTGTTGGGGATTGAGATTGACCATACCGGCAGCGCCGGAAGCGGCAGGAACTACACGGATACCGCCGGGGCCGTCGAGCAGCACATCGCGCAGCTCACAGGTGCCCTCGAGGACGTCAGCCAGAGTCGCCTTGGGTTTGAGGCCGAGCAGAACGTCAACATTGGCCAGGCCAAGGTCAGCATCCAGAAGGACAACCCGACGCCCCAAATCGGCAAGCGCGAGACCGAGATTGACTGACACGTTGGTCTTGCCAATGCCGCCCTTACCGCCGGTGACCGCAATAACCTGAACCGGATGTTTGCTGCCCATCTGCGTTAATTACCTTCTTATAAGTACGGTTAGCTTGCCCGCTGGGTGTGTAGTATACCGGCAAACACATCTGCCATGGCCTGATCTGCCGGCGCCTCGTTACCCGCCAGACTGACCGCGCGGCTGACCAGCTGATGGCCCACCGCCTTGACTATATCATCCGGAATACGCTGGCCATCTGCCAGATAGGCTACCGGTAAACCCTGCTGCATGGCCAGACCCAATGCTTCACCGAGAGTGGCTGCCTCGTCAACCTTGGTCAATACACAACCGCTGAGACCACAGACCTTGTATGTATGATAGGCGGCCTTGAGCACCTGGTACTGACTTGTCGCTGCCAACACCAGCAGTTTGCTGACACGATGACCCAACGCAGCCAGCTGATTGAGTTGACCGTGCAGGTGCGGATCCTGGGCTTGCAATCCAGCACTGTCGACCAGCACCAGACGCTTGCCGGAAAACTCCTGCAGTACATCGGCCAGGCTGTTCTGTTCATCAACCACGCGTACCGGAACGTTGAGAATACGCCCCAGGGTACGTAATTGCTCGTGGGCGCCAATACGGTAGGTATCCATGGTGACCAAGGCCACATGCTGGCTGCCATGCTTGAGCACGTAGCGCGCGGCGAGCTTGCCCAGGGTGGTTGTCTTGCCGGCCCCCGTGGGCCCAACCAGTGCAATGATGCCGCCCTGGTCAATCAGTTCTTCACGCATGACCGGGATACTGTGCGCCAGATGCGCCAGCAACATCCGCCAGGCCTGGCGGGTATTGGTTTCATTGGCGACCAGCTGCAGCAGCTTCTGGCTCAGCTCCGCCGGCAGGCCAAGCTGAGTCAGACGGCGCCAGAGACTCGCCTGTTGCGGGCGCTGCTGGTTAACCTGGCCCCAGGCCATGCTGCCTAGCTGGGCTTCAAGCATTTCACGCAGGCCAGCAATCTCATCGCGCATGGCGCTGAGCCCTGAACTGTTTTCGGGTTCGGAATGACTCTGCTGCTGAGCGGGCGCCGCCTTGGCGCGAGGTGCTTCTGGGGCGGGGTCTGCAAGTTCGTTGTTAAGCCTGTCGAGCAGCTCACGGGCAACCGGTGAACCATCACGGACGGCCTGTCGCATTGTTTCGCCAAACAGCTGGCGATTGACACTGGGCTGCTCGGTCGAGCGATCGCCCGCCTCAAGCTGGGCACGGGCGCTGACGATGCGCTCCTGGGTTTTTTTCAGCTCCTGGCTGAGGCCAGGGGTAGGTGGGGTCAGACGTGGCGCTTCGTAGTCAACCGCAGCGGTCAGCTCTACGCCGCCGATGACCCGGCGATTGCCGATGATCGAGGCGTCGGCACCCAGCTCCTCGCGAACCAGCTTCATGGCCTGGCGCATATCGGCAGCAAAGAACCTTTTTACTTTCATGGCTGACCCACCCTTCTATTCGTTTGTATTAGCCGAGCTTTTCAACTCTGGACTTTTTAACTCTGGCCTACAGTGGCAACAATCGTGACCTGCTTGCTGTCCGGTATTTCCTGGTAGGACAACACATGGGCTCCTGGGGCGGCGTAGCGGACAAACTTGGCCATCATTCCGCGGACCGGTCCTGCCACCAGCAATATCGCCGGCTTGCCCTGCACCTCCTGCCGCTGTACCGCATCGGCCAGAGAGCGCTGGAGCTTCTCGGCCATGCCCGGCTCGAGCATGATGCCGTCATCTCCACCTTGCCCGGCCTTCTGAAGACTCTGTAGCAATATCTGTTCCAACCTTGGCTCAAGAGTGATCACAGGCAGCTCCGAGTCAAGCCCTACAATGCTTTGCACGATGGAGCGCGAAAGCGCGATCCGGACCACACCGATCAGCGCGCCAGGATCTTGACTCTTGCCGGGCTGATTGGCGATGGCCTCGGCGATGGTCCTGATATCGCGAACCGGCACCTGCTCCTGCAGCAGACCCTGCAGAACCTTTAGTAGTCCTGACAGGGAAATGATGCCCGGAACCAGCTCCTCTGCCAGCTTGGGTGAAGCCTTGGCCAGCACCTGTAGTAGCTGCTGAACTTCCTCGTGGCCAAGCAACTCATGGGCATGCTTGTGCAGAATCTGGTTGAGATGGGTTGCAACAACGGTGCTGGCATCGACCACGGTATAACCCAACGACTGGGCCTGATCCTTCTGCATGGGCTCAATCCAGACAGCATCCAGGCCAAATGCCGGATCCTTGCCAGCCAACCCCTTGATCTCGCCAAAAACCTGACCCGGGTTAATTGCCAGCTCCCGGTCGGGATACACCTCGGCCTCGGCCACGCCAACGCCCATCAGGGTGACGCGATAAGAATTCGGAGACAGATCCAGGTTGTCGCGAATATGCACGGAGGGCATCAAAAACCCCATGTCCTGGGACAGCTTCTTGCGTACGCCCTTGATTCGCGCCAGCAGCTGCCCGCCCTGATTGCGATCGACCAGGGGAATCAGCCGGTAACCGACCTCCAGGCCGACCATATCGACGGGGGTGACATCGTCCCAGCCAAGCTCACGGGTTTCCGGGCGCGCAAGGGCAGGCACCTCGGACTCCTGACGCTGAACTTCTTCAGCCTCAACCAGTTTCAGGCGCTGTCTGTTGGCGATGTAGTAAGCCGCACCAGCGGCCAGCGCGCCCAGGCTCAGGAAAGAGAAATGCGGCATACCGGGAATCAAACCCATGACGATCATGATCGCCGCGGCAATGGCCAACGCCTTCGGCGAAGCAAACATCTGACGGTTGACCTGCGACCCCATATCCTCGGACGTGGATACGCGGGTCACCATGATCGCAGCGGCGGTCGACAACAGTAATGAAGGAATCTGCGCCACCAGACCGTCACCAATGGTAAGCAGCACATAAATACGGCCGGCTTCTGCGAAGCTCAAGTCGTGCTGAGCTATACCGATTGCCAGGCCACCAATGACGTTGATAAACAGAATCAACAGACCGGCTATCGCGTCACCGCGGACAAACTTGCTGGCACCGTCCATGGACCCGTAAAAGTCGGCTTCCTGGGCAACTTCCTCACGACGAAGCTTGGCCTGCTCCTGATCGATAATGCCGGCATTCAGATCCGCATCGATAGCCATCTGCTTGCCCGGCATGGCATCCAGGGTGAATCGCGCGCTCACCTCGGAAATCCGTCCGGCACCCTTGGTTACAACGACAAAGTTGATAATCATCAGGATCGCAAAGACCACCAGACCAACTACGTAGTTGCCTCCGATCACAACCTCGCCAAAGGCCTGAATCACTTTACCAGCCGCATCCCCCCCCTCGTGGCCATAGAGCAACACCACCCGCGTGGAAGCTACGTTCAAGGCCAGGCGCAGTAACGTGGCAACCAGCAGAATGGTCGGGAAGACGGCGAAATCGAGCGGTCGAAGGGCATATGCACCCACCAGCAGGACCACCAGCGCCAGAGCAATATTGAAGGTGAAGAGCACATCCAGCAGAAAGGGCGGCACCGGCAACATCATCATGCCGAGCATCACCAGCAACAGAATGGGCACACCCAGGCTGCCGTGGCGCAGTCCCGCCAGGTTGCTGCGCATGTTCCCCATTACTTCTGTGCGATTGACTGCCATGCGTTCGTCATTCCCGATCAAATATTTGACGCCAAATGCGGCATAGAATGACCCTACGCAAGTTCTGTTCCAGCCTGGGGGTTTTTTGTCACAGAATCACACAGCTTTCACAACCAGGGGCACAGATGACTGCTAGAATTTCCATGCATTAACCATGCGGGCCACGCTTTTGCTGATCCTGCCTGCCTTTCCATCCAGTTCAAGGCCCAGCATATGAAAGCGACCATGAAGCTGCCCGGCAATATGCCAACCCAGCGCCTGATCATGGTAGTGCTGAGCCTGCTCGTCGTGCTTTTCATTATCGGCATGCTGCTAATGTCACGTCTGAACCTGGATTTTGCCCAGCAGGCCATGTCAGATCTGCGCCAGCGTCAGATTATCGATACCTTTGAAGCCAACTTGGATCGAATCAACGCCCACCATCAGAAGATGGAGCAGAATACTGTCGGACTGGCCCGTACCGGCGAGCTTTTCCATCGGCTCGCGCAACGGGGCAACAGCAACGCGGCACAACTTGAATCGATGCTTCGCGAGGGACTGGTTGATTTTCCGGACGCTTACGGCAGCGGCGTGTGGTACGAACCAGGCGCCTTCGCAGACAAGCCCGTGGGCGTGGTTGCCTATCGCCAGGGGCCGGAGATCGTCACCACGAGAGCCAGCGCCGAGTTCGTCAACCGCGACTGGTACCGGAGATTGGTAGACAACCTGGACAACGCCAAGGTGTCAGGCCAGACGCGCCGCTTCTACTGGACAGCAGCCTATTTCAAACGTCGGATCGATGACGTGGTGATCAGCCTCAGCACCACCATGCGAGATGCGTCTGGTCGCAGCATTGGCACCGTTTCAACTGACTGGCGTGCCGACGACGTGATCCGTCTGGTCAGCGATGTGGAAATAACGCCCGGTACTTTTTCTTTTCTGCTAGATAGCGAAAACCGCAACCTGTCCAGCCTGTCACAGGCAGATGATGTCGAACGCGCCCAACAGTTGATGGGAGCCATCAGTGACGCGCAGCTGCAGCAAATGGTACCGCAGACAGTCGGCAGGCTTACCAGCGTGACGATCCCGATGGAGATGCAGACCCTCGAGGCCGCTGGCGAGGATTTTGCTCTGTTCTACTCTGCCACCCAGGCTGGCATGGTTTTCGGCATTGGCGTTCCCCAGGCGGAGATCGATGCTGTCCTCTTGCCAATGCGAGCCAGCAATCTACGAATTGTGATCCTGATCGGCAGTATCCTGATCGTGCTGTCGGCGTTGATTCTATACATGATCGCCGGCACCCTCAGACAACTGCGCAATTTGTACACCGACCCCCTGACCCAGCTGCCCAATCGCGAGCGCTTGCTGGTGGATTTGAGACGTCGACCCACAGCCTCGCTGGTACTGCTGAACATCGATGGCTTCAAGGAAATAAACGATTTTTACGGTCACCAATGTGGCGACCATGTCATTGTTACCCTATCCACCCAGCTACACGCCTACCTGCAGGCCAGACCGCTTTCTCGTAGCGGGCGACTCTATCGCATGCCGGGTGACGAACTGGCAATCTGGCGGCCGGGACAGGCCGATGAGGCAGCGCTCGTTGGTTTGGCGAATGAGCTCCAAGCCTTTGTCAGCTCGGTACGTACCACGTGGGAAGATCACGACATTACTCTGCATGTCAGCATGGGACTGGCCAGCACTCGCTTGCGCAATGGCGAAAAACTGGCTTGCGAACACCTGCTCCCCTCAGCCAACATCGCCCTCGAGCACGCGCGGGTAGCCCAGGCGGGTTACATGTTTTATGACCCTGCCGATCGCGCGCGTGAGAACTATGAGCACAATCTTATCTGGGCGAACAAGTTAAAGCTGGCACTTAAGGAAAACCGCCTGGTGCCGTTCTTCCAGCCGATCATGAACGTTGCGACCGGCCGGATAGAAAAATATGAATGCCTAGTTCGGATGCTCGACAGCCAGGGTGAGCCGATCAGCCCCGCCATGTTCCTGCCCATTGCCCGAAAGATCCGACTTTACCGCTCGGTCACCCGGCGGATGATCGATATGAGCCTGCAGTGGTTCGCCAACAACGATTATGAATTTTCCCTCAACCTGTCCTCTGAAGACTTACTCGACCCCGAGCTGCACGTATTCATAGTTGAGCGCCTGCAGGAAAGATCTCTGGCCGAGCGAGTCATTTTCGAGGTGCTGGAATCGGAAAGTATCGAAAACTACGAACCCGTACGCCTGTTCATTGACCGGGTGAAAGCGCTGGGTTGCCGCGTAGCGATCGATGACTTCGGTACCGGATACTCCAACTTCGAACATCTGCTGCGCCTGAACGTTGATCTGATCAAGATTGACGGCAGTCTGATCCGACAGCTGGACACCGACACCAATGCAATGACGCTAACCCGCGGCATTGTCCAGTTCGCAAAGGAGCTGGGATTGCAGACCGTCGCTGAATTTGTGCACAGCCCGGCGGTTCTGGCCCAGGTTCGCTTGCTGGGTATCGATTTCGCTCAGGGCGCCTGTATCGGCATGCCAGCCAATGCGCTGATTACCGACATTCTGCTGGTAGATACAACGGCCGATGGAGCGAGAGGGAAGGAATCACGATCGCAGCTATAAAGTGATTGGACAAGGCATTGAACCCGGCTATGCTCCTACGTGATGGCGCAGTGCCTTAGTTCGATCAGGAGACATCATGCACGTATTTCCGGCCACCCTCGTTGTTGGCCTGCTCGCGTTTTCGTTGAGCGGCTGCAGCAGTTTGCCGGACCGCGAGCAGGTCTGGTCACGCTCCAGCGAGTTTTTCAGCCAATCAGCCGAGGTTCTCAAAGCTCAGCGAAAACGGCTGGCTAACTTCGCCGGTAGTCTGGTAACCAGCAAGGATGACGAAGCACGCGACGAAGAAGTTAGCGCGCTTTTTGCTCAACCCTACATAGATCCCTTGACCCGTTACCTTGAAGAGCGCTCGGACGATGACCGCTTCGCTGCCCAACTCGCGCGCGTCGCCGAAGAACGGGGCCGTCGCTGCGAAGAGGTCGCCGATACCTATGCAGACCGTGCAGCCACCCTCGACAACCTGCAACGCATGCGCCGCGGTTATCTCTACTCCTGCCCTACAGAGGTTCAACGCTTTGCCGCTCGTGTCGACTCAGGCAAGAACACCGACGCCAAGGTGAGTCGCCCTGGATCGAATGAAAAAACCGCACAGGCCGCCAAACGCGAAGCGCAGATTAAAAACCCCACGACCAGTCCGGTCAGTTCAGCCAGTAATGATCAGCCAGACACAGAAATGGAAGATGCGCTGAGCCGGCGGCAGCACAGTGACTGTTATCTGCTTTTCACGATACGCAACAACACCCAGGCACTTGAGGCATGTGAGCCGCTGGCAGCGGCGGGCGATGCCAAGGCGCAGCACCACATGGCTCAACTGGCCCTCATGGGCAATGACACAGCTGCAGCGGCTGACTGGGCCAGACAGTCAGCCGGCCAGAAATATGCACCAGGACAGTTGACTCTGGGCCAGATACTTCAAAACGGTCAAGGTGTAGCCAAGGACCCAATACGCGCCCATGGGTTGCTGAAAAGCGCTGCAGATCAGGGACTTGCGGAAGCTGCCTATTACACCGGCCTTAGTTTCCAGAATGGTACTGGGGTCAGCGCCAACGCAGCCAATGCCAAGACATATCTGGAACAGGCGGCATCAAGCGGTCACATACCTGCCTACTTTGCCCTGGCGGAGCTACATGAAAGCAGTGCTCCCGAGCGAGCTCGCTATTGGCTGGACCAGGCTGCCCGCAACGGCTCGGCACGCGCCCAATACCTGCTGGGGGAAAGCTATGCAAAGGGCACCCACGGAGAGATCGATCACGAAGCAGCCTACGTCTGGTACAGCCTGGCATTGCTGAACGGTCACGACCCAGCCAAAGCCGGCATTGAACGTCAGGAACAGCTGCTGACGAGCAGTCAGCTGGCTAACGCTCGATCACGCGTCGAGGACGGGATAAACGGACGATGGGACTGAAAAACCTCGCCGATATACGGATGAAGCGCCTGATCATGCTTATCCTGGCCCTGCTCACAGGGGTTTTTCTTGTGGGCATGCTGGTTATGTCATCCTTGAATCTGGACTTTTCTCAGAAGGCGATGGCGGAACTGCGCCAAAAACAGATCACCGATATTTTCCAGGCCAACCTGAACCGGATCAACGCTCACCATCAGTTGATGGAGCAAAACACCTCCAGCCTGGCCAACCTCGGCGAAATGATCTACCGCAGCCGCGAAATGGCCGACGATGACACCAACCAAACGCTCGATATCAGTCTGGAGAAAGCGCTGCGCAAGATGCCACTGGCCTACGGCGCAGAAATCTGGTTCAACGGAGCAGGTACCCCTGATCAGCGCCGACAGGATACTTCCACCTATGCCTACCGCAATGCCGCTCAGATTCGCACTCAGTCCAAGCAGAATGTGTATCACAGCCAAGACTGGTACATGCGTGTTCTCCCCGAAGTTACTACCGAGGGGCAAACCCGGGAACGCACCGGCTTTTTCTGGACGCCTGCCTACTAAAAGGAGCTGATTGACAATGTAGTGATCAGCCTCACTACGGAAATGCGGAACAACAAGGGGGAGGTCATAGGTCTGGCATCTTCCGACTGGCGTGCCGATGACATCATCAGTCTGGTCAGTGGCGTCAAGGTGACGCCAAGCACCTTCGCCTTCCTGCTTGATAACGAAAACCGCAACCTGTCGAGCCTGGCCTATGCCGATGACGTAGTGGCGGCACAGCGCAAGATCGATGCGATCATCGACTCACACCTGCCCGACCGTGCCGGCGGCTCGCGACCGGAGTCTGCGGTTATTTCCGGCAGTCTGCTGGTAGCCCCGATGCAGACCATGCCGTTAACGGTAGATGATGAAAAGCATCTGCTCTTCTTCAGCCGTACCCGGGCGGGCATGATTTTCGGAGTGGGCGTGCCTCAGGCCGAAATTGATGCAGTATTGCTGCCCATGCGCGAGAGCAATCTCAAAATAGTTGCCCTGGTCAGCGCGGTAACCCTGGGCCTGACGCTGCTGATAATGCTCATCGTCGCGCGCCTACTCAACCGGGTACAGATTCTGTATACGGATGCGCTGACCCAACTACCCAATCGCGAAAAGTTGCTGGTCGACCTGAAACGCTCGAAGGCCGCGTCGCTGCTATTAATCAACATCGACTCGTTCAAGGAGATCAATGACTTCTACGGGCACCACTGTGGTGACCATGTCATCGGCCAATTGGCGCTCGCTCTGCAGGATCTGCTGATGCAGGAACGGAGCTGGGCCGACTGCCGTCTCTATCGGATGCCGGGAGACGAGCTGGCCATCTGGCTGCCAAGTGCTGAAAGTCCCGTACAGCTGACCCACCGTGCCGAATCAATCCTGCGATTCGTCAGCTTGCTGTCGGTGAGCTGGCAGAACCAGACGATTCCACTTAACGTCAGCCTGGGAGTGGCCAGCAGCCTCCAGGCGGATGGCTCGCAAATGGCCGATGAGCAGCTACTGGCCTCTGCCAGCATCGCCCTGAAATCAGCTCGCATGGCCCATCTTGGCCACAGCATCTATGACCCGGCCCATAGAACCCGGGAAAGCTACGAGCAGAATCTGATTTGGGCAAACCGGCTCAGGCGCGCCCTGGATGACGGGCGCATCGTGCCGCACTTCCAACCGATACTGGACCTGCGCACCGGGCGCATTGAAAAATTTGAATGCCTGGCACGCATGATCGATGAAGAGGGCAAGCCGATCAGCCCTTCCGAGTTTCTGGGAATCGCCAAAAAGATCCGACTTTACCGTTTTATCACTCGAACCATGGTCACCCAATGTTTCACCAAATTTGCCGATAATGATTACGCCTTTTCCCTGAATCTGTCCTGCGAAGATCTGCTAGACCCCGACTTGACCGATTTCATCGTCGACAAACTCAGGGGCAGCCCCTCTCTGGCTTCAAGGCTGATCTTCGAGATTCTGGAATCAGAGGGCATAGAAAATTACGCTGAAGTCCGTCGATTCATCGACCGGGTCAAGGCGCTAGGATGTCGAATCACGATTGATGATTTCGGCACCGGTTACTCCAACTTCCAACACCTGCTGCGCCTGAACGTAGACATCATCAAAATCGATGGCAGCCTGATCGAGCACATCGACACGGATCAAATTGCCCTCAACGTAACCCGGGGGATTCAGCAGTTTGCTACTGGGCTTGGAATGCGCACTGTCGCTGAATTTGTGCACAGCAAATCAGTGCTCAAGTGTGTGCGCTTACTCAATATAGATGAGGTACAGGGCTATTGTATTGGCAAGCCCTCCCCTCACCTGATCACAGAGCCTGACAATGACAAACCAGCGCACAAGCTGGTTCTGATCAACAGGACCGGACAATAAGAAGTCTGGAAGCCGTCATCGGTAGATAATTGACTCGCGCATGGGCGCCAGCCGTTTCAGCAAACGGTTCTGCGCGGTGACCGGCACTCCCTCTTCAGTCATTGCAGTAATCAGATTCTCTACCAGGGCATTAAAGTCGCCCTCTGTGATATCCATACCGGCGTGGCTATCCTCCATGCTGTCGCCGGTATATTCGCAGGGTCCGCCACTTTCCACGCATATCTGCTCGACCAGTTTTTCGAACAGACGATCAATATCGGCATCAACAAAATGGCTGACGATACGTTCGTCGTCAGCAATGTTGATCAGCAACCCCTCGACGATCCGCTCGATACCCGGCTGGCCTCCCAGCGTTCGATACAAGGTATCGTCTGTGGGTGGCGGAGCGGCAGGTTGAACAGTGCAGCCGCCCAGCGTCAGGGCGGCGACCAGCATTATCAGGCAACGCATCTGGACCTCAATAGCTCAATTGCAGGGAAAGATACAAACCCGACTGGTCGTCGAGTGTCGCTACTTCGCCCATATCGGCCCAGGCAGCAACAACCGAGACCCGTTTAGAGGGGAAGTAACCAATGAACAGATCCTGCCAATCACTTTCTCCGGAGAAAGAAAGATTATCCGGCTTCTCCCGATACTCGAGGCCCACGATCCATTGAGGATTAAGTAATATGCCAACGCTACCCTCCTTGAGCAGGCTGCGATTGTCGCGACGATCGCCACCAAATCCCAACAGCCCTGTCTCGTTGGCACGGCTGTAGCGCAAGGTCCCATTGACCAACAGGTTGTAGCCGAAGGCGCCGCCAAGGAACAGGCGACTGGCTGCCAGATAGGCTTCGGTGTCGGAATCACGCTTGGCACCTACTGCCCGCGGAATAAAGAAATTGGTCTGCTTCTTGTATTGCAGACCCAGCGCCACCTGGGGCAGGTGGTCATAGACAAGATCGCCAAACAGGCGAAACTTGGCACCAAAAATATCCTGATTGAGGCTGCGCTCGGGCAATCCCGCCGCCTTGGCCAGCGCATCGATATTGAATCGCTGGCGAGCAAAGGATAGTTCGACTCGATTGGCATAGCTGAAGCTTGCACCCGCGACATCCAGACGATAGTCGCCGGAGTCGATCCGGGTTGCGAAAACATCACCGCCCCACTGCTCGCGGGTGCCGTAACCGGACATCACCGCCCAGGGTACAATGCCGCCCCCCGCCGCACCCTCTATCATGCTTGCTCCGCCAGTCGCCAGCAGGCGGTCTCCAGGGTCAGCGTTTACCAAAACAGGCATGCAGCCCAGCAGGGCTACAACAACCGCCTTTTTCATGAATGCTCCGTCTGTTTGTACGTATCCCGATTCTTTTCTAGCCAGACTTCCAGATCCAATGCCGCAATCGGCCTGCTGATATAGTAGCCTTGGGCGGTGTCGCAGCCAAGCGCCCTCAACCACTCCAGACTGACTGCGTTCTCTACACCTTCAGCAATCACCTTGAGTCCCATATTGTGGGCCAACTCAATGGTAGAGCGGACAATAACCGCGTCTTCACTACCCTCTGCCAGTTGCAGCACAAAGGACTTATCGATCTTCAGGTCTTGCACCGGCAAACTCTTGAGCATTGCCAGTGAAGAATACCCGGTGCCATAGTCATCTACCGCCAGACTGATCCCCATATCACGCAGACGATGCAGGCTGCGCAAGCTTCGCTCAGGATCAACCATCAATGCACTCTCGGTGACTTCGAAGGCCAGCTTCTCGGGGTTGAGACCGTGGCTATGGAGCACCGATGCCACCTCGTCCGGAAAGCGTTCGTCGTCCAGATCCAGGGCGGAAATATTCATCGCCACACCCAGGTCCACTCCCTGATCTGCCCAGTTGCGCATCTGGGTAGCAATTGCCATCAGAATCCATTGGGTCAACTTGTGGATGCTACCTGTTTGCTCAGCCAGCAGAATGAACTCGTCTGGACCAATGAAACCCAACTCTGAGTGGTGCCAGCGCATCAGCGCTTCCACCTGTCTGACCTCCCCGCTGGCCAAGTCGAGTTTGGGCTGATAGACCACCGAGAGTTCACGCATCTGAGCGGCAAAGTGAATGTCGCGGATAAGACGCAAACGTCGCATGTAGTCCTGATCACGCTTGGCCTGGTAAACCGATATGCGCTCAGGCCCAGGATGCGCGTCAGCAGCGGCGATGGAAACCTGGCGCAGCAGCTCGTCGGGATCATTGCTGTGATGGGGCCATGTTACTACGCCGGCTAGCCACTCAAGATTGAGCTTCATGCCGTCGGTGTCCATCGTTTCGGACAAAAGCGTAATGAGTCTGTCCGTGGTAATGACCGCCTGATCTGCTTCCAGATTATTAAGGGCCAGAAGAAACCCCTGTCCAGGGTGGTAGGCGAGTAATGAGTTGGTTGGTACCTGGGTACGGATGCGATCCGCTGAAGCGATCACCGTTCGCGAATAGAACATCTGACCTCGGGCCTTTATAAGGTCCTCGGCACCGGACAGATAAAAGGCGACCAGGGCCCCCGAGCGACCCGCAGTAAGCGAATCGGCCAATCGTTCTCGAGTCTTGGCCAGATTACCAAGACCAGTAAGCGGGTCATGGAAGGCGTTGTGCGCTATCTGTCTTTCACGTTCAGCGATGTCCTCGCGCATGGTATCTATGCTGTCGGCAAGACGCCCCAGTTCGTCACTGCGCTTGAGCGTTACCATGCCAGTGTAATCGCCCTGACCAATACGGCGAGCCGCGTCAGCAAGCAGACTGACTGGCCGGGAGAGACTTCCGGCCATGACAAAAGCAGCAAGTGAGGACAACCCCAGCGCAATCAGAGTAATCAGCAAAAGCTCGCGCTTGAGGATGTCGAATATGGCCAGCGCGTCTTCCAGCGGACTTAGAAGCTGCGCCTTAACACGCAAACCTGCCTGTTCCAGCAGCGTAATGCGCGTGGCCAGATAGACTTTCCCGTCCACATCCACAAGGGATGATTCAGGCGTCTCCAGACCCGCGATGCCATCGCCCATTGGTAGCGTACCAACGCGATCCAGTGCTTCATCGGCACGTGCGGTAATAAAGCTGACATCCAGACCGGTGAGGCTACGCATTTCCTCCGCCAGCTCCTGGGTGAGACGAAAAGCCATCGCTACCTGGCCAACCGCCAGGGGTGCCATAACGACCGCATCGACCAACAGGAAAGGCTGTTCATCAATCACCGCCAAAAGGGCGTTGGAGCTCAATGCCTGCAAAGCGCTGAGCTCGACCTGCGCGCCGCCGACCTCCATGCGACTCGAGACCTGAATATTACCCTCGGCGTCAAAAAAAAGGGCTTCATCTGCCCCAATGCGACGCGCCTGATTCAACAGAGCCGAGCGAATCGTCGGCAGATCCCCGGAAGCCACCGCCTCGCGAAAACCAAAGTCCGCGGCCAGCACCTGGGTTGCACCAGCCAGCTCCTGAGCCCTCAGCTCCAACAAGCGCCTGAATACGTTGGCACCCACCTGCAGCTGTTGGCGCGCCTGGCGCTCTGCGGAACTGTCAGTAGCGCTGTAAACCGCCACAAAGACCGCCCCCAGCGCGAGGGCCAGCAGACCGACGAGCAGAAGGATCAGGCGCGTGCGCAGCCGCTCAATTCGCATACTTTCCAGCGGCCTTGTTGAAACGCTTCTGCAACGGGGACAGTGGCTTTTCTGCGGCCGCCTCGGCGCCGACATCTACAGCTAGCGTCAGGTTTTGGCTGGAATGCAGATCCATACTGCCAAGGGTTACAGGCGGCGCATCACCGAGGGTAGGATGCCACCAGGACACCAGAACTTCACCGGTAGGCAGATGCTCAAGATCGAGTTCGCCCGCCGGATTGGATATGGCATACCAGGGACTATCGGTGACCAGAATATAGCCAATCATGGAATCATGGATATTGCATCCCAGCACCACTGGCCCTGACTGCTCGAAGGTGACCGGAGGCGCCTCGGAGCCATGAAAAAGTCTCAGCTCAAAGGGCTTTGTTGGAGAAAATGAATACACGTGGTGCCGTACGTTGTCGCCATTGGGGAACCCGACCTCGGTTCCTGCGGGCACCACCAGAACTCGTGGTTGGAACTGCAGATCGATCTGGTCCATCGATGTTGAAAGCGCAGGCCGCTGGGCGACGCCATCAACCAGGATAACCGCATCAGTAAGTGCTTTACCCTGCTGGTCTAAAACCTTCAGGCTGGCAGCCGAAACGCCGGCGCCTGATACTGCCAAAAGCAAAGCCGCGGCCATAGCCGAATAACGCAAGTAATGCATGGCAACTCTCCATGGCGTTCAAATCGGCACGCCAAAAGTTCTGAGGTCGGATAAAGCGTCCCTGTGTATGCGCCGACTCTTATAGACGTTAGCATACTGCCATTATTTGTACCTGTGCAGGAGTATCTATGTCCAACCAAACCGTTGCCCTTTCAGTACTGGACCTTTGTTCGATTCCCCAGGGAGCGACCCCCGCACAGGCGCTCATCAATGCTCGTGCCCTGGCGCAACATGCAGAAAGCCTGGGTTACAGCAGGTATTGGGTCGCAGAACACCATAATATGACCGGCATCGCCAGCGCCGCCACATCCGTGGTGATGGGCTACCTTG
>NZ_CAXBOV010000020.1:0-81443 GCF_963977355.1 uncultured Halopseudomonas sp.
AGCACGACCTTGCCAAGGTCGGGGTCGCGAGTTCGAGTCTCGTTTCCCGCTCCATATGTAACAAAGAAACCGCTCAAGGGCGGTTTTTTTGTGTCTGCGATTTGGCTGGGGACTTCCGGGAGGGTCGAGTTTCACCTCGACCAAGCGGTGTCTTGGCAAGCACCCCTCAGTCGAGATGGAACAATACGCGCTCAGGTTGCGCGCCTGGACCTCAGGGGCTCTGGATCAATTGCCGTGCCTGTTCCCAGTTGAATTCCTCGCCACGCTCTTCAGCCGCAGCGCGGTGCTCGTCAATCAACTGGTATTGGGCTATTTCTTCATCGGGCATGAAATGCAGGCAGTCTCCGCCGAAATACCAGAGCAGATCGCGGGGTATCAGGTGGGCTATCTGTGGATACCGGCTGATGATCTGACACAGAATATCCTGTCCGGTGTAGAGAGCGTCGTGATCGCCGGCTTCGAGCTGACCGATCATTTCGTCAAATCGCTCCAGGAACAGGATGTTGCTCTCTTCAGGCACCTGCTCCATCAGCATTGATTGCGCGCGCAGGGTATCGAACAGGCTCTTTAGCAGTGCCATGTGGTAGCGGTGATAGGGTAGATCGGGATTCATAGGGGGACTCCTGAGGCTATGCGGCGGAGTCTAACAAAAAGCGCCAGTGCTGGCTTGCACTGGCGCTGTGGAAAAGGGACTCACTGGCCCGGGTGGGCCGGTGAGTATCGCTTACGCCGTTTTGGCGCTGGTCTTGCGTTTCTTGGGTTTAGGTGTCATTTCTTCCTTGGTGAAGTCATCCACAGCAATTACCGCATCGCGGGCGATCCTGGCGTCACGGATCACCTTGGCATCGTCTGCACTTATCACGCCGGCTTCTACTGCGGCATCCACTTCATCCACACCTGGAGCCACTTCCAGTTCTTTCTTGTAGATCGCTTTGCCAATACGTGCTTCCAGTGGATCAGCAGCAATGACCTGGTGCAGCGTATCGTTGACCAGCCCCGTTACGTCGTTGGGATCCTGGCTCTGATAGCAGCCGTCTAGCAGTCGATCCCGTGACGCGCCCGGAGTCATCAGTCGCTTGGCAACTTCAGCGGTGACGCTGTCAGCAGGGGGCGACATATGACGTCCAAGAGGGAACACCAGTACTCTCAGCAGCACGCCCATGCGGGTGTCAGGGAAGTTATGGATGATCTCGTGCATGGCCTGTTCCGTCTTGGCCAACAGATCCTCTACGCCCCATTGTACGAAAGGCAGGTCCTCTTCAGGGCAACCCTGATCCTGGTACTGCTTGAGGGTGGCACTCGCCATATACAGATTACTGAGAACATCGCCCAGACGAGCCGAGATACGCTCGCGACGCTTGAGCTCGCCACCCAGGATCATCATGGTGACGTCGGTAAGAGTCGCAAACGAGGCCGCCAGACGCGACAGTTGCTGGTAATAGCGGCGGGTATGCTTGTTACCCGGCGTTTTCACAAAGCGGGCGCCAGTCAGAGCCAGCAGGAAGCTACCCGAGGCGTTGCCTACAGCGAATCCGATGTGTTCAAACAGCAGTTCATCGAAGCGCTTGAGGGCGCGGCTCTCATCCTCATCCTGGGTGGCCTGCATTTCATTCAGTACGAATGGATGGCAGCGTATAGCGCCCTGGCCGAAGATCATCATGTTACGCGTCAGGATATTTGCACCCTCGACGGTAATCGAGATCGGCACCGACTGGTAGGCGCGGCCAAGATAGTTCTTTGGCCCCATGCAGATACCCTTGCCGCCGTGGATGTCCATTGCGTCGTTGATACATTGGCGCATGCGTTCGGTCAGGTGATACTTGACCACCGCTGATAGCACCGAAGGCTTTTCACCCAGGTCCACAGCACCTGCGGTCATGGTCCGCGCGGCGTTCATCACGTAGGTGTTGCCACCAATGCGGCCGAGTGCTTCCTGAATACCTTCGAACTCGCCGATGGGCATGCCGAACTGGCGACGGATGCGCGCGTAGGCACCGGTTGTCATGCTCGCCATCTTGGCTCCACCGGTGCTGCCGGCTGGCAGTGAGATCGAGCGGCCGACGGACAGGCAGTTCATCAGCATGATCCAGCCCTTGCCGATCATTTCCTCTCCGCCGATCAGGTAACTGAGCGGGATGAAGACGTCCTTGCCGGAGTTGGGCCCGTTCATGAATGCGGCATTCAACGGGAAGTGGCGGTTGCCGATTTCCACGCCGGGGGTTTCGGTGGGGATCAACGCCAGGCTAACGCCGCGCTCTTCCTCGTCGCCCAGCAGCTTGTCAGGGTCGTACACCTTGAATGCCAGCCCCAGGATGGTCGCTACCGGACCCAGAGTGATATAGCGCTTGGACCAGGTAACACTGAGACCAACTACCTCTTCACCTTCCCATTGGCCCTTGCAGACCACTGCACGGTCAGGCATGGCGCCTGCATCCGAGCCGGCATCGGCAGAGGTCAACGCGAAGCAGGGAATGTCGGTACCATCTGACAGGCGCGGCAGGTAATAGTTTTTCTGCTCCTCGGTGCCGAATTGCATCAGCAATTCCGCCGGCCCCAGCGAGTTGGGTACCATCACGGTCGAGCCCAGGTCACCGCTGCGGCTGGCCAGCTTCATGGCAATTTGCGAGTGTGCATAGGCAGAGAAGCCCTTGCCGCCATATTCCTTGGGAATGATCAGACCGAAAAAACCATTACTGCGGATGTATTTCCATACGGGCTCGGGCAGATCCTGAAGTTCGGTGGTCACTTCCCACTCGTCGGTCATACGGCAGACTTCTTCCACCGGACCATCAAGAAACGCCTTTTCTTCCTCGGTCATAACCGGCTTGGGGAAGCCATGCAGTTTGTTCCAGTCAGGGCGACCGGTGAAAAGCTCACCATCCCACCATACCGTTCCGGCTTCGAGGGCTTCCTGCTCGGTATCGGAAATGGGCGGCAGTACCTTCTTGAACCATTTGAATAGCGGCTTGCTGACCGCTGAGCGCCGCCAGTCGGGCATGTTCAGTGGGATTGCGATACCCAGGAACAGGGCCCACACCACCAGGTAAGCCAGCCAGTGTGCAGAGGAAAATACTGTCATCGCCAGCAAATAAACGCCAACGGCGATGCAGCTGTTCAGCAGACCGGCGCGGATATAAGCCAGAACGGCTATGCCCAGCACCAGGCCGACGAGCCATAGCAGGATCATCATTCAACACTCCTTGATTACGTAAATTCAGGTTCCAGCATAGACGCTAGAGCCCATCAAGGGTAATCGCCTGATGTAACTGAATGAACTTGGAGGGGTGAAAATAAGGCTGAAACAGGGCGGGAAGGGGAGGGTTGACCATATCCGATTCGATGGTTTTGCCCTTTGGCATAAGTGCCGATGGTGCTGCGTACAGTTGATCAGGCGATCAGGTTTGTAGCAGTTAGATAGTCAATTGAAGAGGGGGTCCTGGTGATATTGGTCAACCCTATAGTCTGCCATTCCTCGGGGCGTGCGTGTGGGCAGCACCCTTGATTTAGTGATCATCTGGCCCCATATAGAAGCAAGCAAATAGTACCAATTAACGCCTAGACGGGAAGCAATGCATGACGTCAGCTATCAGTATTAGAGGCTTGCACAAGACCTACGGGAACACTTTTCAGGCACTCAAGGGTGTTGATCTGGAAGTGCAGCAGGGCGATTTTTTCGCTTTGTTGGGCCCCAATGGCGCTGGCAAGTCGACCACTATCGGAATTCTCTCTTCACTGGTGAATAAGACTTCGGGTCAGGTCAGCGTGTTCGGGCATGATCTCGATACTGATCTGATGGACGCCAAGCGCTGCATTGGCGTAGTGCCACAGGAGTTCAATTTCAGCCAGTTCGAAAAGACCATGGACATCCTGGTCAATCAGGCCGGTTATTACGGTATTCCGCTGCGCGAAGCCAAAGAACGCGCCGAACACTATCTCAAACGCCTCGGCCTATGGGACAAGCGTGATGAGCCATCGCGCATGCTCTCTGGTGGTATGAAGCGGCGCCTTATGATCGCTCGGGCGCTTATCCATGAGCCCAAGCTGCTGATTCTCGATGAGCCCACCGCGGGTGTGGATATCGAAATTCGCCGGTCGATGTGGCAGTTCCTGCAGGAGATCAATGCCCGCGGCGTCACTATCGTGCTCACCACGCATTATCTGGAAGAAGCAGAGCAGTTGTGCAAGAACATCGCGATCATCGATCAGGGTCAGATTATTCACAACACCAGCATGCGTGAATTGCTGCTTGAGCTGCACACCGAAACCTTTTTACTCGATTGCCAGACGATCATGGATAAGCCGCCTGAACTGAAGGGTTATCCCTGCAGTCTGTTGGACGAGCATACGCTGGTGGTGCAGGTGGAGAAAAGTCAGGGTCTCAACGCGCTGTATGCGCAACTCAACGAGATGGGTTTGCATGTGCTCAGCATGCGCAACCGCAGTAACCGGCTGGAGGAGCTCTTTTTGGCCCTGGTCGACGAGAATACCGAAAAAGCAAAAGGGGCGGCTTGATGAATCACTGGCGCACTACGTGGGTGGCTTTCAAGACCATCCTGTTCAAGGAGATACGCCGTTTTACCCGCATCTGGCCGCAGACGCTGCTACCGCCAGGCATCACCATGGCGCTTTACTTCGTCATCTTTGGCAATCTGATCGGTAGCCGTATCGGCACCATGGATGGGTACGCCTACATTGATTACATCGTACCCGGCCTGATCATGATGTCGGTGATCACCAACAGCTATTCAAATGTGGTGTCGAGCTTTTTCAGTACCAAGTTCCAGCGCTCTATCGAGGAGCTGATGGTCGCGCCGGTGTCACCGCATACCATCTTGCTGGGGTACGTGTTTGGTGGTGTGGCGCGGGGTTTGGCGGTTGGCCTTATTGTGACCATCATGTCTCTGTTCTTCACCCGGCTCCAGGTTCAGCACCTGGGTCTGACGGTTGCCGTAGTGTTCCTCACTTCGCTGGTATTTGCTCTGGGCGGCTTTATCAACGCAGTCTTCGCCAAGACTTTCGACGATATCTCGATCATTCCGACCTTTGTGCTGACGCCGCTGACCTATCTGGGCGGGGTGTTTTACAGCATCAGCTTGTTGCCCGAGTTCTGGCAGAAGGTGTCGATGATCAATCCGATTCTGCACATGGTTAACGCCTTCCGGTACGGCATCCTGGGCGTGTCGGATATCCCGATAGGTGTGGCGCTGACATTGATGGGCGTATTTATCGTACTGCTCTATTCAATTAGCTACTGGTTGCTGTCGCGTGGGATAGGAATGCGTCAATAACTGCGCGCGCCGACAATACTCGCCTGCAGGGAAGGCGGGGAGTATTATCCTCGCCTGTCTGCAAGGAGATTCATTATGAACCAGCACCCCGCTGAGCAGTCCCCCCTGGGCAAGAGTAGTGCCTATGTAAGCGTATATACACCCTCGCTTCTGTTTCCCATTGCGCGTGAGCCGAAATGGCAGGAGCTGGGATTGGAGGCTGATAATCTGCCCTTCCACGGGGCAGATATCTGGAATTGTTATGAACTTTCCTGGCTAACGCCTTCAGGCAAGCCTGCCGTTGCTGCAGCCGAGTTCATATTCCCTCTCAAGGCTCGTCGTATTGTCGAGTCAAAATCGTTCAAGTTGTACCTCAACTCTTTCAATCAGACAGTCTTTCGTGACCGTGCAGAAGTGTTGCGCACCCTTGAGTCCGATCTGAGTGTGGCTGCGCAGGGGCCTGTGATGGTGCGCATGCTGACCATGGGGCAGTTACACGCCGCTGGTATGGCGCATTTGCCGGGGGAATGCATTGATGATGCTGACATCAGTATCGACTGCTACGAGTACGATGCGTCTCTGTTGTCGTTGGCCGATGCGGGGGGGTATGCACGTGAAATACTGCACAGCCACCTGCTCAAATCCAACTGCCCGGTAACAGGCCAGCCGGACTGGGCCAGTGTCGCCATCACCTATGGGGGTAAGCGGCTGGATCACGCGTCGCTATTGCGTTATCTGGTGTCCTTCCGGCAGCAGGCAGATTTTCATGAACAGTGCGTGGAACGTATTTTTACTGACCTGTTGCCGTTGCTGGGTGAGGGTGCCGAGTTGTCGGTCTATGCTCGCTACGTGCGCCGCGGGGGGTTGGATATCAATCCGTACAGATCGACTGCGGCGAGCTTCCCCGAGAATCTGAGGCTGGCTCGCCAATAGAAAGCGCCGTAAAGCTTCAGATACCCATATCCGACAGCGCCTGAACGACGCGCTGAAGCGATCCTGCCACTCTTGGATGCCGGGCATAGAAATGCTCGATAGACAGATTCAGGCTGTCGACCAGAGTGGCATCGTCTTGACTGTATTCGTGCTGGGCGGCCGAGAGCCTGGCTTCAATACGGTCATGCAGTTGCTGCAGGGACTCACGCTCTTCCTGGGCGAGCGGTTGATCGGTCTCGGCTAGAATGCGCTGCAGGTCTTCGAGCTGATTCTTCAGTTGTTGCGCGGGCATCGTCTGCTCCTGTCCTGGTTGATCGTATGAGGTCACTATAGCTTCCCGCGTCACTGGCGTCTTGCTGCTTGGCTCTCTCATGAGTAAATGAAGTTACAGGTTTAACCGGTGAAAGGCTGACAGTTTTTGCATTACACTGGCACTTTGCGAACGCTTGGAGTTGCAGTGCAATGCGTGCGCGCCGAACCCAGAATCAGGGAGAGTCCCAATGAAGGTGTTGCCTTTTACATCACGTATTGTATTGGCTGGATTGGTAGCTGTAGCCGGTACTGGCACAGTCGCGGCCCAGGAAGAGTATGAAGATTACGCCATTGAGCCCATAGAGGCGGATCCGTGGGAGCCGGTCAACCGTGCGGTCTTCAGCTTCAATGACACGGTTGACCGCTATACTTTAAAGCCGATAGCTAAAGCCTACGATTGGGCCGTACCCGAGCCGGTGAGCAAGAGCATCAGCAACGTATTCAATAATCTGGGTGAACCGCGCAATCTGGTTAACGATACCCTGCAGGGCAAGTTTCATGCGGCGGGTATCGATACGGCACGCTTCCTGTTGAACTCGACAGTAGGTGTTCTGGGCGTTTTTGATGTGGCTACCAAAATGGGACTGCAGCGCAACGACGAAGATTTTGGCCAGACCCTGGGAGCCTGGGGCGTGCCAAGCGGTCCTTATGTCGTGTTGCCGCTGTTGGGGCCAAGCACCGTGCGCGATGGTGGCTCGCGGATTCCGGAAAGCTACGCTGCTTATTGGTACACCGAACAGGTCGATCATGTACCAACCCGCAATACTGCGATTGGTACTGATCTGGTCGATACGCGAGCCAGTTTGCTGTCCCGTGAGGAGTTGATCAGGGGCGATCGTTATCGTTTCGTGCGCAATGCCTTTTTGCAAAATCGCGAGTTTCAGGTCAAGGATGGTGAGGTTGAGGATCAGTTCTGACCTCACCGATTAATCACTTGAGGGTGTTGAAATAGACACCCACAATGAACTGGCCGTTATCGATCGCTTCACATCGCATGACCTGACCGTCTGCTTCCAGCCCCTGGAGGCCGGGCGTGGGTGAGGGTATAGACAGGCTCAGATGAGTGTTTTCCGGCAGGGGTCGATCCAGTACGACCTGAACGCCCTGGCTTGAAAGATCCTGACAATCCGCCTGAATGACCTCGCCGCTATCCTGAAGTGTCAGGGTGGCTCGAGCTTCTACCTTCATGCGGATGAAATCGCGTTTTTCTCTGTATTGTTGGTCATGAAACGACATGCGATAACTCCCTTGCTGGATATGCTGTAGCGAATCCTGAGTGTCTGCTTATTGGTTTCGCCTGTCACCTCTATCCTAGTTCTACGCCCTGTTTCTCACAAGCAGTCTGGCACCTTGCCATGACGGTTGCCTGAGCAAGCGGATGGGAGTACTGTTTGGCCCTTGAAAGCGTCAGGTTATCTGACCTCAATACACACACCCTGTGGCCCGCAGCCCGCTCAGCTGCGTCGCATTGACGTAGGGACTCTATGCAGCTTACTGGCACGACCTTGCTGGTTATCGATGATGACAGCGCTTTCCGGCGGGATATCGCCAATCGGTTGCAGAATTGCGGCTTTGAGGTATCACAGGCCGCAAGTGCGACCGATGGTCTGCAACAGTTCACGACCCAGCGACCAGAGCTAGTGCTCTGCAATCTGCACCTGCCCGAGGCAGAGGGATTCGCATCTGTGCTGCAGGCGGTCTCGGCGGCTCCCGACGCGTCCCTGGTCGTGATTGCCCACTCCTCCCTCATGCCCCAGGCGGTCGATGCGCTGCGCGCCGGTGCTCAGGATTACCTGATCAAACCAATGCTCGACATTGCGATGGTCGAGCTAGTGGTCAAGCGCACCCTGGATCAAAACCGACTGCGCAATGAGAACAGTCGCATCCGAGAGCGGCTTGAGGCCGCCAATAGCGAGCTTGAGAACCGCCTGCAAGAGCTCAAGGACGATCAGGCTGCAGGGCATCAGGTCCAGTTGAACATGTTGCCCCAGTCACCCTGGACCAGCGGTGAGTACACCTTCGAGCGACGAATCATACCCTCGCTGTATCTCTCCGGAGATTTTGTCGATTATTTCCGAATATCCGATACCCAGTTAGCTTTCTACCTCGCTGATGTCTCGGGGCACGGAGCTTCTTCCGCCTTCGCTACCGTATTGCTCAAGTTCATGACCACCCGGCTGCTTTACGAGCAGCGTCGCCAAGGCGATAGCAGCCCCATTGCGTTTTTGCCCTCCGATGTACTTGGGCACATCAATCGTGGCCTGATCAACTGCAAACTCGGCAAGCACGTGACCATGCTTGGCGGGGTCATTGACGAGTCTGATAACACCCTGACCTACAGCATTGGTGGGCATCTGCCATTGCCGCTGCTCTACGCCGACGGGCAGGCCAACTATTTGCAGGGTAAGGGCAAGCCCGTTGGGTTGTTTGCCGACGCGGAGTATGAGAACCACAAGATTGATCTACCTGATGCCTTCAGTCTCATTTTATGCTCCGACGGCGTGCTCGATTGCGTGGAAGGTACTACCCTGAGAAACAAGGAAGCGCATTTGCCCGGGCTGGTAGAAAAGTGCGAGGGCAATATGCAGGCGTTGCTGGGTAGTTTTGGCCTGACGCCAGGCAAGGTAATGCCGGATGATATTTCACTCATGGTACTGAGCAGGAACCGCGAATGATGACTACTGGCAAGATCCAGTTTGCAGAGTCCGAAGGTACGTTCGTTCTCAAGTTCATCGGTGATGTGCGGTTGACCCTGTGCGCCGCATTGGATGCTTATATCGAAAAGATATTCAGTGTTCTGACGTTCGACGCCATCATCATTGATCTGACCGAAACCGACGGCATAGACAGTACTTCCCTTGGTCTACTGGCCAAGCTCTCCATCCTGTCTCGACAGAAAGTTGGATTTCTGCCGACCCTGGTGTCCACTCAGGATGATATGAACCGGCTTTTGCAAAGCATGGGATTCGACCAGGTGTTCAATATCGTTTCCCAGATCACGCCCACAGAAGCGGAGCTGGCCGATCTGCCAGGTCAGGAGCTCTCGGAAGATCTGGTAAAGGACAAGGTGCTTGAAGCCCACCGCATATTGATGGACCTCAATGATCACAACCGTGAAGCCTTTCGCGATCTGGTCAGTGCCCTCGAATCAAATTGAGTGATAACCAACTGAACAACGCTGTGCCCGATGCGAAAGACCGGGCATCTCTCTCAGGCTTGCACCATACGCAGGCGTAATAAGTCCTCCAGCTTTATCTGGTCTGCCGCAAACGCCCTTATGCCCTCGGCCAGTTTCTCCGTGGCCATGGCATCCTCGTTGTGTGCCCAACGGAAAGTGCTTTCAGTCAGCTTGTTGAGCGGGTCTTGCGAGGGCTGGGTCAGGATTGACGAGGGCTGTAACTCCCCCTCATCCTCCGCCAGTTGTTGCAACAGGGCGGGGCTGATGGTCAGACGGTCGCAGCCGGCCAACGCTTCTATCTGCCCGCTGTTGCGGAAACTCGCGCCCATCACCACAGTGGCGAACTGGTGTTGCTTGAAGTAGCGGTAGATGCGCGCCACTGATTGCACGCCGGGATCTTCCTGGCCCTGGAAGTCGCGAGCCTCGCTCTTTTTGTACCAGTCATAGATACGCCCGACAAAGGGCGAAATCAGATAGACGCCCACATCGGCGCAGGCCTGCGCCTGGGCAAAAGAGAAGAGCAGCGTGAGATTGCACTGGATGCCTTCCTTCTCCAGCTCGGCAGCGGCCTGAATGCCCTCCCATGTGGAGGCAATCTTGATCAGCACGCGGTCACGTGTGATCCCTGCTTCCTCGTAACGCTCAATCAGACGTCGCGCCTTGTTCAGTGTGGCGACCCTGTCAAACGATAGGCGCGCGTCCACCTCGGTCGATACTCGGCCTGGTACCAGCTTGGTAATCTCGGCGCCCAGGGCGACGGCAAAGGCGTCACAGGCATCAGCCACGGGATCAAAGCTGCCCGCCGATGCCTTGAGTGCCTGATCGAGCATGGCACTATAGGTGTCCTGCTGGGCAGCCTTGAGCATAAGGGATGGGTTGGTGGTGGCGTCTACTGGTTGCAGTTTTCGGATGGCTTCGATGTCGCCAGTGTCGGCAACGATCTGCGTGTGTTTTCGCAGGCTTTCGAGTTTGCTTGGCATTATGGACAGACCCTCTGGATGTATCCTTCGACCTTAACTCAAGCCTGCTGGCGCGGGCAATCCCGGGGTTCCAGCCGACGGCTCATGTCGGCCAGCAGCTCATCGTAAAGTGCCAATGGATCATCGGTCTGGTGCAGGGCACTGCTCAGTTGGCGCCGGAAATGTCGGGCGCCGGGCAGTCCCTGGAACAGGCCGAGGATGTGCCGGGTGACATGGTTCATCGCGCCACCCTGATTCAGGTGGTCAACAATATGCGGGCGCAGGGCCTGCAGAACCTGAATGCGATCTGGTCGTGGCGTGGCGTCGGCATAGAAGCGCTGATCAACTTCGGCCAGCAGGTAGGGGTTGTGGTAGGCCTCGCGGCCCACCATCACGCCGTCCAGCGATGTCATGTGCTGCTGCATCTCATCCAGATCGGTCAGGCCGCCGTTGAGAATGATCTCCAGTTGCGGGTAATCGGCCTTGAGTTGATGCACAACCTCGTAGCGCAGCGGCGGAATATCCCGGTTCTCCTTGGGCGACAGGCCCTCGAGAATCGCAATACGCGCGTGCACGATAAAGGTATCGCAGCCAGCCTCATGCACCTGGCCTACAAAGTCGCACAACTGTGCGTAGCTGTCGTGACCATTGATGCCGATCCGGTGCTTGACCGTCACCGGCAGGCTGCAGGCGTCATGCATGGCTTTCACACCTTCAGCCACCAAGCCAGGGTGAGCCATCAGGCAGGCGCCTATCATGTTGTTCTGTACCCGATCACTGGGACAGCCCACATTCAGGTTTACCTCGGCAAAACCGGCCTCCTCAGCAAGGGCAGCACAGGCTGCCAGTTCATCCGGATTGCTGCCGCCCAGCTGCAGGGCCAACGGTTGCTCGGCGGGATTGAAGCCGAGAAAGCGTGAGCGATCCCCGTGAATGACCGCGCCGGTTGTCACCATCTCTGTGTACAGCAGGGCGTGCTGGCTGATCAGCCGAGCGAAGAATCGATAATTCCTGTCAGTCCAGTCCATCATCGGCGCCACGCAAAAGCGCCGGGAGGGGCCGGGGCGACGTATGACTGGGTTTGAGCGTGTTTCCTGCTGCATTTCGCCTGCCTGTTTATTGCTTGTTTCTTGCCGTTTCCGCTTGTGTCGCTAAAAAAACGAACGGTTTGTCGAGTCACACCGTGCCGATACGCACTACGCGCGATGGCCACGCAGTTTATCAGGAAAGCCAGACATTTAACCGCCGTCCGGCTGCCAATGCCTGGCTAAGAAAGCGAGAGACTGAGGTGGCAGGGACCGATACTTGGTATCCATTCGGACCTCAAGCTGCGGATCAGCCTTTCCATTGGCGCGTTGTTCCAGCAGTTGTCCCGTCGGTTCATGCGTTGCCTCTTACGGTAGCGCCATATCCAGCGCTCTTATGGCTCGCTCGGCATTTGGGTGACTCGATAGTCCACAGCCCATTATACTCTTCGGTACATGCACTCAGGAAAGCCGACCATGCCAGGAACGCAACAGACCATTCTCGTTACCGGCGGTGCCGGATATATCGGTACGCACACCTGCATCAAGTTGCTCGAGGCAGGATATCAGGTGGTGGTGCTGGATAACTTCAGCAACAGTTCCCCCGAGGCTCTGCGCCGGGTGGAGGAAATCACCGGGCAGCGGGTTGCGTATCTTGAGGGTGATATCAATGACGCCGAGTTGCTGGACGAGGTTTTTGCTGGTCAGGCCATTGATGCGGTAATCCACTTTGCCGGTCTCAAGGCGGTGGGCGAGTCGGTGGCTCAGCCTATGCGCTATTACCGCAATAATGTCAGTGGTACCGTGGTGTTGTGCGAGGCCATGCAGCGGGCCGGAGTGAGGAACATCGTGTTCAGCTCCTCGGCCACGGTATACGGCGATCCTGCAAGCCTGCCCATTAACGAGGATTTCCCGACCAGCGCGACCAATCCCTATGGCCGCTCCAAGTTGATGATTGAGGAGATGCTCGGTGATCTGCACGTATCCGATCCTGAGTGGAATATCGCGCTGTTGCGCTACTTCAACCCGGTGGGCGCGCACCCCAGTGGCAAGATTGGCGAAGACCCGTCCGACATTCCCAATAACCTTATGCCTTATATCGCCCAGGTGGCGGTAGGTAGACGCGAGCATCTTAGCGTGTTTGGCGGTGATTATCCGACCCATGATGGCACTGGCGTACGGGATTACATTCATGTGCAGGATCTGGCCCAAGGTCACCTTCAGGCTCTGCGCTGGCTGGAAAGCAAGCCTGGCATCAAGGCGTTCAATCTGGGTACCGGAATCGGGTACTCGGTGCTGGATATGGTCAAGGCGTTCGAAAAGGCCTGCGGACGGGAGCTGCCCTACAAGATCGTTGCTCGCAGGCCGGGCGATGTGGCCAGCTGCTATGCCGACCCAGCCTTGGCGGCAAACGAGCTGGACTGGCACGCTGGGCTGGGTCTGGAAGCGATGTGCGCGGATGCGTGGCACTGGCAGTCCAGCAATCCCCAGGGCTATGGCTCCGAGGACTGACGTTACCGGACATTGTTGTTCCCGCCTTCGCGGGAATGACGGGTGCGAAGGCGAGAGTGACTAATTAGAACCAAAGAGTCAGTTGACCTTTCCGACCGCTTTCTGCACGTCTGACATGGTCTGATACTGGCGGCTGGGGAACTGCTTCAGCACGTCGATGACCCCATTGGCAGCGTGGTTGTTCTTTGCCTGTTTGATCAGCCCGGGCTTGTCAGTAGGTAGATCCACGCCCTTCAGTGCCTTGGCTATGCCCGCTGATGAAGCCGCATCTGCCGCTGCTTTGCCACCGCGTATTCCGCCTTTGCTTAAATCGCCCTCTGGCTCGTTGCCTTCAACCCGCATTTGGGGCTCGGCGAACTTGCCTTTCTCCAGGGCATCTGTCGGCCATTCTCTTCTTTTCAGGCCAAGCGTTCTGAACAGGTCGGCTTTGCCAGCAATGTCTATTTCTTCTTCCTTAAGGTCCTTGTGCGCACCTATCAACAGAAGCTGGGCGCTTTCGTAGTCGAGCAGCCGCGAGTCGTCGATATCGATCCAGCGCTTGTCAGCAAATTTATCCTGGAGAGTCTTTGGGTAGTTCGGTTCGGAGTCCGGGAACCCGGGTACATCAACTGCTGGATTGCGTACCGAAATGATATAGCTTGCCTCCGCCAGAATACCCAGCTCGGCTTGAGCCTTGCCTGGGGGGCTCGGGTTGGAAAGCAGGTAGGCGAGACGAGTACTGTCGTTACGTTCGAATATCGCGTAGCGACCTTCCCCGACAGGAATAGCCTCACCCTGTTCTCGCTCACCCCTGGTTTTGGTCTGGTATTCCAGCGGCACCAGCGCGTTGCCGATATCTTTGGGGGAGCCGGTCTTGTAGTTCATCATCCACTCGCGCGCTGTGGATGATGATTGGCCTTGCATGATTTCGGGCAGCTGTTTTTTGCCCACTACAAATAGCCGGGCGGTGTCTTCGTAGTCCGCTACGAGCACCAGATGCAGGCGCTGCACATCATCAATACCCTGGATCTCCTGCGCATCGATCCTGGGTCTGTAGAAAAAATAAATATCGCCTTTCTCAACGTAGGTCGTCATCGTCTTGCCTCAGCTGTAAACGGTGCCAATAGCGTGTCTTCTACGTTTATGACTACGGTCGGGCCAGGAAATTCCGGGAAGCTTGGGCTAGTGTCTGGCGTTTTATTACCTTATGAGACCTCGGGGATATTCCAGGCGCTTTGGCTGATTTTCTTCGATAGCATCTCGGCTGGAGACAGGGGCAGAGAATCCGGTGCTCAGTAACAGCAAGGCCGCAACAGAGTAACGTACAAAGCGACGACTCCTCCGGGCGGCGCGTTTAAACACCGTAGGTCGTCGACTAGGGCGAGGCGGGTTAGCAGGCCGTGCGTTGAAGGTGCGCTGAACCTGGTAGTTGGAGTCAAGGGTGCTGTCCGAGGACCATAGGGTACTGATTGAATGGGGCACTGGAAGCGTTGCAGAATTCCTGGAAACAGACTGGCCGTTGACGGTGAGGGTGACGTTCATGGTGATTGGACCTCGATAAAATCGGGCCGGTATGGCCTTTGACGAGGGCACTGTGAACCCGCTGTTGTTAAGGCGCGGTTAAACGTATGAGGATTATTTTCAGGCAGGGGAGAGTGCGGTTTTAACTGGTTTTAGGGGCTGCGTATGGTGCGCTTGGGTTCCCGCCTTCGCGGGAACGACGAAGAAGAAGGCGGGAATGACGGAGGAGGAACCGGGAATGCCGTAGGGTGAACCGTGAGTGATGAGGAGGGCTTTACTCCACCGTCACTGATTTCGCCAGGTTTCGCGGTTTGTCCACATCGGTGCCTTTGACCAGGGCCACGTGGTAGCTGAGCAGCTGCAGCGGGATGGTGTAGAGGATCGGGGAAATGCAGTCTTCCACCCAGGGCAGGCTGATGATTTCGTGATTGTTGTCTTCGCTCTGGTCGACAGTTTCGCAGGCGAAGGTAATGAGCTGACCACCTCGGGCGCTGACTTCTTCCAGGTTGGACTTGAGCTTTTCCAGCAGGGCGTCACTGGGTGCGACGCTGACCACCGGCATATCCTCATCCACCAGCGCGAGTGGGCCGTGCTTGAGTTCGCCGGCGGCGTAGGCTTCGGCGTGAATGTAGGAGATTTCCTTGAGCTTGAGCGCGCCTTCCATGGCGATCGGATAGTGTGTGCCTCGTCCGAGGAAAAGCGCGTGATGCTTGCTGGCGAAGCGCTCGGCCAGGGTGGTAATGCGCGCTTCCAGGTTAAGTGCTTGCTCGATGATGGCTGGCAATTTTTTCATTGCGGCGACGTTCTTGGCTATTCTTTCCGGGCTTTTGCCGCGTACCTGTGCAAGAGCTGTGGTCAGCCAGAGTAGCGCTACCAGTTGCGTGGTGAAGGCCTTTGTGGAGGCGACACCGATTTCCGGGCCGGCGTGGGTAAGCAACCGCCAATCAGCCTCGCGCACCAGGGAGCTGCCAGCGACGTTGCATATGGCCAGGGTGGCGAGGTAGCCCTGATCCTTGGCAAAGCGCAGGGCGGCAAGGGTATCGGCGGTCTCACCGGACTGGGAGATAGTTATCAGCAAAGTATTTTTTGGCACAACGACAGTGCGGTAGCGATATTCACTGGCTACTTCCACGCTGCAGGGCATGCCCGCCTGTTCCTCGATCCAGTAACGTGCGACGAGGCCGGCGTGATAGCTGGTACCGCAGGCGACGATATGGATGTTTTCGATATTCGGCAACTGGGTTTCGGCATCGGGCCCAAGTATGGCGGTGAGTACGTGATCGTCAGCTAGAATGCCGCTGAGGGTGTCGCTGATCGCCTGGGGCTGTTCGTAGATTTCCTTGAGCATGAAGTGGCGATATTCGCCTTTTTCCATGCTGAACGCGGCGTGTTCGTAGCGTTTTACCACGCGCTCTACTGGCTCGTCGTTCCGGTCCCAAACCTCGCAGGTGTTGTTGTTCAGGCGTGCGTAGTCGCCTTCTTCCAGATAACGGAAGCGATCGGTGACCTGCAGAAGTGCGAGGGGATCGGAGGCGATATAGTGCTCGCCACTACCCTCACCAATGACTAGGGGGCTGCCCATGCGGGCGCAGTAGAGCGTGTGCGGCTGATCCTGGTGGATCAGTGCCAAGGCGTAAGCGCCATGCAGTTCTTTCAGCGCGGTACGAAAGGCGCCTAGCAGATCACCGGTTTCGCTGAAGTGGTGTGCGATCAGATGGGCGACGACTTCGGTATCGGTCTCGGAGACAAATTCGTAGCCCAGCTCGATTAGCTTTTTGCGCAGTGGGCCATGGTTTTCGATGATGCCGTTGTGCACGACGGCCAGGCGTCCAGAGATATGCGGATGTGCGTTGCGTTCAGCGGGTTTGCCGTGGGTTGCCCAGCGGGTATGTGCAATGCCCAGGTGGCCCTCGGCTGGCGTAGCGGCCAGTGCGTTCTCCAGTTCTACGACCTTGCCAACGGCGCGTACTCGCAGCATCTCGCTCTGCTTGTCGCTGCCGTTGTCAGTAAGAACCGCCACACCGGCGGAATCATAGCCGCGGTACTCGAGCCGACGCAGCCCCTCCATCAAAATGGGAGTGATGTTGCGCTGAGCGATGGCGCCGACGATTCCGCACATGGTGATTTCCCTTGATCTGAATGCAAAGCAGGGAGTTTATCACCGCGGCGCGCTTATGGAAGTGCCATCATCGCTTGCTGAATCGCTCCACCAGGGCTGTCTGACCCTCCGCAGTTCGGCTTAGCTCGTTGCTCAGGTGTGCACTGCGCTGGGCCTGGGTGGCGTTAGTGTCCGACAGACTGGCGATATTGGTGACGTTACGGTTGATCTCCTCGGCCACGGAGCTTTGCTCTTCGGCCGCGCTGGCAATCTGATCGGTCATGTCATTGATGCGTTCGATGGCTTCACGAATGCCATCGAGGGCCTCATCGGCTTCGATGACCTGGGCAACCCCGTGATCGGCCTGCTCATGTCCTGCGCGCATGGCGTCAACTGCGCGTTTGGCTGCGGTTTGCAGGTTTTCAATGAGACCGTGGATCTGTTCAGTGGAGGTCGCGGTGCGGCTGGCGAGGGCGCGCACTTCATCTGCGACCACAGCAAACCCGCGGCCCTGTTCGCCGGCCCGGGCGGCTTCGATGGCAGCGTTGAGTGCCAGCAGGTTGGTCTGCTCGGCGATGCCCTTAATCACATCGACAACCTTGCCGATTTCCTGGGTATCGCTGGCCAGTTGTGAGGAGACGCTGGCAGCCGAGTTGACGGACTGGGACAGAATCTCGATCGCTTCCCGAGTTTTGGCCACTACCGCTTTGCCGACCCCGGCCAGGCGGTTTGCATCACGCGTCGCGTCTGCTGTGCGCTGGGCATTGCTGGAGACTTCCTGTGTTGCAGAGGCCATCTCGTTGACGGCGGTAGCGACCATTTCGGTTTCGGTACGTTGCTGATTGATGCCGTCATGACTCTTGTGTGCCAACTCGCTGGCTTCGCGCGCTTGAGTTCCCAGGTGGGTGGCGTTATCCAATACCCGTGTCAGGCAGGTTTGCAGGCTTGCCTGTTGGCTGTGCAGGGCCATTTCCAAGCGACCTAGGGCGCCCTTATAGGGCGTATACATGACGGCCAGCAGCGGATCGGTAATACTGTTGTCGGCCACCTTGAGAATGCGTTGCAGGTGTTGGTCATGCCGGGCGCGCAAGGCAAAACCGACTGGTATAGCAATGGCAGTGGCGACGACGATGCCCCAGCCGCCAAACATCAATCCCGCACCGCCGGCGGCTGCGGCGAAGGCGACCACTGGGATGATATCCGCTGCCATGCCACTGAAATCCGGCGTGGTGGCGCTCTTGCCCTTATTCAAACGACGGTAAAGAGCCTCGGCACGTAAGACCTGGTTTGCCGTGGTCTTGACGCGCACGGATTCATAGCCGACTGCTTTGCCGTTTTCCCAAATAGGTGTGACGAAGGCGTTGACCCAGTAGTGGTCGCCATTTTTGCAGCGGTTCTTGACGATGCCCATCCAGCTCCGGCCCGCACTCAAATCAGCCCACATGTGGGCAAATACAGCGGAGGGCGTATCCGGGTGTCGCACCATATTGTGCGGGCTACCGATCAGCTCGGCATGTTCAAATCCGCTGACCGCCACAAAGGCTTCGTTGCAGTAGGTGATTTTGCCCTTGAGATCGGTAGTGGAGATCAATCTCTGTTGAGCATTGAAGGTTTTTTCCCGCTGAGTGACCGGTTGATTGTTGCGCATGGTAGGCCTGTCCTGAAACGAGCTGATGCCCTCTACGGGCTTATTGTGTCTATGCTTGTAGATATACAGGTGTATATCGACGTGAGCAGCGCTTTCTTTAAAAGATAGGTGCAATCAGTGCTTGTCAGGTTTGCGTCCCTCACGTCGGGCATCTAGGGTAGAAGCATAGCAAAGATAGCCGCCGGCACCGTGCCGGCGAGCTCAACGGAGGTCATGTAATGTCTGAAGCCAAAAGCCCGGGTAACAGTTTGAAAACCCGCGACACTTTGAAGGTGGGCGATACCACCTACCAATACCATTCGCTGCCAAAGGCGGCGGAGCAGCTCGGGGATCTGACCCGGTTGCCGGTGTCGTTGAAGGTGCTGCTGGAAAACCTGCTACGCCATGAAGATGGCGTCACGGTTACCCCCGATGACATCCAGGCCGTGGCCGACTGGCTGAAGACCCGTAGTTCTGACCGAGAGATTCAGTATCGGCCGGCGCGGGTTTTGATGCAGGACTTCACCGGTGTGCCTGCCGTCGTGGACTTGGCCGCCATGCGCGATGCAGTGGCACGAGCCGGCGGCGATCCCCAGCGTATCAATCCGCTTTCGCCGGTGGATCTGGTTATCGACCACTCGGTGATGGTCGACCATTTTGCCGATGACCAGGCCTTTGAGGACAACGTCGAGATTGAGATGCAGCGTAATGGCGAGCGTTATGAGTTCCTGCGTTGGGGCCAGAAGGCGTTCGACAATTTTCGTGTGGTCCCGCCGGGTACCGGTATCTGCCACCAGGTGAACCTGGAGTATCTGGGCCAGAGCGTATGGTCCAGCGAGGTAGACGGAGAGCAATGGGCTTATCCCGATACCCTGGTAGGCACCGACTCGCATACCACGATGATCAACGGTCTGGGTGTGCTGGGCTGGGGTGTGGGGGGCATTGAGGCTGAGGCCGCTATGCTTGGCCAGCCAGTGTCGATGCTGATTCCTGAGGTGGTGGGCTTCAAGCTCAGCGGCAAGATGCGCGAGGGTATGACCGCGACCGATCTGGTTCTGACTGTAACCCAGATGCTGCGCGCTCAGGGTGTGGTCGGCAAGTTTGTCGAGTTCTATGGTGATGGCCTGGCCGATCTGTCCCTGGCCGACCGGGCGACCATTGCCAACATGGCGCCGGAATATGGCGCGACCTGTGGCTTCTTCCCGATTGATGATGAAACCATTCGCTACCTGCGTCTGACGGGCCGTCCGGATGATGTTGTCGCCCGCGTAGAGGCCTATGCCAAGGTCCAGGGCATGTGGCGCGAGCCGGGTGCGGAGCCTGAGTTTACTGCCAGCCTGGAGCTGGACATGAACACTGTCGAGCCAAGCCTGGCTGGACCACGTCGACCACAGGATCGCGTGGCGTTGGGTGACGTGCATGCGGCGTTCGATACTCTGATGGATCTGGTACTCAAGCCTGCCGACGAGGCCCAGTCACGCCTGGAAACCGAAGGCGGTGGTGGTGTTGCAGTGGGTGGACCGAGCAGCGGTGCGACCATCACCATTGATGGCGAAGATCACGAGATCAGCCATGGCGCGGTGGTGATTGCGGCTATCACTTCCTGCACCAATACATCGAACCCCAGCGTAATGATGGCCGCGGGTCTGCTGGCCAAAAAGGCCGTAGAGCGTGGTGTGATGCGCAAGCCATGGGTCAAGTCGTCGCTGGCGCCGGGCTCAAAGGTGGTGACCGACTACCTGGAAAAGGCCGGCCTGACCGAATCACTCGATGCGCTGGGTTTCAATCTGGTGGGATATGGCTGCACCACCTGTATTGGTAACTCCGGACCCTTGCCACCGGAAGTTGCGCTGGCGGTGACCGAGCATGACCTGGTGGTATCAGCGGTACTATCGGGCAATCGTAACTTTGAAGGTCGCGTGCATCCGCAGGTGAAGGCCAACTGGCTTGCGTCGCCGCCGCTGGTTGTGGCTTATGCGCTGGCAGGCAACACGCGCATGAATCTGCTGGAGGAGCCGCTGGGCCTGGACAAGGATAACAAACCTGTCTACCTGAAAGACCTGTGGCCGACCAATGCCGAAATTGCCGAGGCGGTGGCAATGGTCGAGGATTCGATGTACCGCGAGCGCTATGCGGACGTATTCAGCGGCGACAAGCACTGGCAGTCGATCAAGGTAGCCGAAGGGGCGACTTATAATTGGGTGGGCGAGTCCACCTATGTGAAGAACCCACCGTATTTCGAGCAGATCGATCAACCGCTCCAGCCACTCAAGCCGGTTAATCAGGCTAGCGTGTTGGCGGTATTCGGTGACTCGATCACCACTGATCACATTTCGCCCGCCGGTAATATCAAGGGTAGTTCGCCCGCAGGTCGCTATCTGCAGGAGCTGGGTGTGGAGCCCGAGGATTTCAACTCCTACGGCTCACGCCGCGGCAATCACGAAGTGATGATGCGCGGCACCTTCGCCAATATCCGTATTCGCAACCGCATGCTGGGCGGCGAAGAAGGCGGGGAGACTATCCACGTGCCCAGTGGCGAGCGCATGGCCATTTACGATGCGGCAATGCGTTACCAGCAGGACAACACGCCGCTGGTGGTCTTTGCCGGCAAGGAATACGGCACTGGCTCCAGCCGCGATTGGGCAGCCAAAGGCACCAATCTACTGGGCGTAAAGGCGGTGATCGCGGAGAGCTTCGAACGCATCCACCGCTCGAATCTGGTCGGCATGGGCGTGTTGCCACTGCAGTTCAAGGACGGGCAGAGTATCGGTTCGCTGGGCCTCGATGGGCATGAAACCGTCGACATTCAGGGTATCAACGACGACCTGAAGCCCGGACAGACCCTGAAGATGGTTGCCACGAAAAAGGGCGGCGAGAAGGTCGAGTTTGACGTGCTATGTCGGATCGATACGCGCAACGAAATCGACTACTTCAAGGCCGGGGGTATTTTGCACTTTGTGCTGCGTGAGTTGATCGCGGAGGGCTGATAAGCCAAAGGCTCCTGCTAACGCGGGAGCCTTGATTCATGCGCAGTGTTGCGGGCATTCTCGTTACTCCCTTGCATTCCCGCACCCACCTGCCATTTTCGCACTCCTTCGCAAGCCCATGGCTCTAAAACTCTAGTCATGCCCGCACCTCACCCCGTCATGCCCGCACCTAATCCCGTCATTCCCGCGAACGCGGGAATCCATGCGATGTATCGTCCCCCCGCCCCAACTTGTGCATCTGCGACGCTGGTCGGGGTTTAGGTTCTTTGTGCACGTCATAGAAACCGCTTGGATCCCCGCATTCGCGAGGATGACGTTTGGGGAGGGTGCAGTGTGGAGCTGCGGGAATCCATGCGGGTTTCAGTCCTCAACTGCGATCCGGTACAACCCGTTATTTATATCCGATGTAAAAAACAACGTTCCATCCGCAGCTATCTCAACCCCGGTTGGTACGCCGCTGGGCGGCATGCCTGGGCCGGCGGGGAAGCCGATGGGTAGATTGGTTGCCAGTACGGTTTGTTCGCCGCTTTCCGGGTTGAGCTTGATTAGGCGTTTGGCCGCCGTTTCGGCAATAACAAAGCTTCCATCTGCCGCCTGGGCGAGTCCTTCGGGCATTTTCAGGTCTTTGGCCAGGCGGGTGATTGCGCCGCTTTGTGGATCAACACGGGTCAGGAAACCGCCGGCTTCAGTCAGGTAGATCTGCCCGTCCTGGCCGCGAATCATCTGCACCGGGCCGTACAGATCCTTGGCCAATATTCGCTTGGTCTTCAGGTCATCGCCGGAGAGATGCACGAGCGTGCCGCTGCCCATTTCGCTGACCACAATACTGCCGTCATCCATTTCCACTGCGTCGGACGGGGCATTGAGGCCGTGGACCATGGCGAGGGTACTATTGTCTGCGAGGTCAATCAGCTGCAGGGTGCCGGTGGAGAAACTGGTGAGCAGCAGTTGGTCGTTGCCAATGTTAACGGCTACGGGGTATTCGGCGTCGGAGCCGTGGGCACGTCGCAGGTCGGTGACGCTGCCGTCGGCGGTATTGACCGAGCGGAAGGCGAATATATCGGCAACATAAAGTGTCTTGCCGTCCTCAGATAGCGCAGTGCCGGCAGGTACAGCAAGCTTGCCGCCGGTGATCAGCGTTACTTCGCCGGTCTCCGGATTGATCTGCTGGATGGAGTTGTCCGCCATGTTGGAGACGTAGATGGTGTCTTGAGCATCTATTGCCAGGTTGTCCAGGGCGGTGCTGAGTTGCGCGACCATCTCGGAATTCCCAGTCGCGGTATCCACCCGCATGAGCTTGCCGGTGAGAGTATCGACGGCATAGAGGTTGCCCTTGGAGTCGAAATTGACCGCGGCTGGCGTGCCGAATCCATCAGCGACAGTTTCCATGGTTCCGTCAGCGGGGTTGATTTTGGCGATCACACCCTTGAACCACAGCGGACCGTATAGCCAGCCGTCGTTGCCAACCTCGAAGCCGTTGAATCCGCCCATATCCTTGTTGATCAACCGCGGCTCGAATTCACCCTTGGGGTCGATTTCCCAGAGGGCATCGCCGAGGAATACCTGGCTGGCATAGAGCTGTCCGGTTTTCTGATTGAAGGCGATGGAGTTTATGCCGGGCAAGCCCTCAGCCAGGACCCGGGTCGGAGCCTGATCATTTTCCCGGTACATGATCTTGCCGAGATAGAAGCCGGTCCAGGCCATTTCCCCGTTGGGGCCGATGGCGATGTCATCGGCCTGGCCCTCGTCTGGGCCAACAAGAACGCTGGCTTTGCCGGTTTCCCTGTCTACCTGGTAAATGCTGTTGCCGACCACGCTACCGGCCAGCAGGCGACCCTGCTGGTCAACGGCCAGACCGTGCACGCCCTTGAACTCAGAGGGTGCGACGAGTGCTTCAGGGGTCGAGTAGGTAGCGGCGAGGGCACTGGCAGAGATAAGACTGGCCAACAGAGTGGCGGGAAAGAGAGCTTTCATTGGGCGTCCTTGTTTTTAGTGTAATTGCTCTATATTAGACGGGATTTTGCAGTTGGGTGAGTTTTATGGGCGCAGTTGATAATAGGGGATAGGGCGGGGATCCAGGCGGAGCTGGGTCAGTCCACATCCTCGCCCAGAAACCCTCCCGACTGCCGCGCCCACAGCTGTGCATACAGCCCACCACGCTCCAGTAGCTCGCTGTGGGTGCCATCCTCTATCACGCGTCCCTGGTCCATCACTATCAGCCGGTCCATCGCTGCAATGGTGGAGAGACGGTGGGCTATGGCTATGACGGTCTTGCCCTGCATCAATGTGTTCAAGCTTTCCTGAATCGCAGCTTCGACTTCGGAGTCGAGCGCCGACGTCGCCTCGTCGAGGATCAGAATCGGTGCGTCCTTGAGCATAACGCGGGCAATGGCGATACGCTGGCGCTGGCCGCCGGACAGTTTGACGCCGCGTTCACCCACATGGGCATCGAATCCGCTACGGCCCTTGGCATCTTCCAGATCACCAATGAAATGCTCGGCCTTGGCCTGTTCAGCCGCCTTTAGCAGCATGGCTTCATCGGCATCAGGGCGCCCGTACAGAATGTTGTCGCGTACCGAGCGATGAAGCAGGGAGGTATCCTGAGTGACCATGCCGATATGCTGGCGCAGTGAGTCCTGGGTGATGGCCGATATGTTCTGGCCATCGATCAGAATCTTGCCGCCCTCCACGTCGTAGAACCGCAGCAGCAGATTGACCAGCGTCGACTTGCCTGCACCGGAACGGCCTACCAGCCCGATCTTCTCACCGGCGCGGATACGCATGTCCAGATCCTCGAACACACCCTGATCCTTGCCGTAATGAAAGCGCACATGGTCGAAGTGGATTTCGCCCTTGTCGACCAGGAGCGCCGGTGCGTTGGGGGCATCGTTTACTACTTGCGGGCGGGATATCGAGTTGATGCCGTCCTGAACGGTACCGATGTTCTCGAACAGGGCCGAAAGCTCCCACATGATCCACTGGGACATCCCCCACAGACGTAGTACCAACCCGGTGGAGACGGCAACGGCGCCGATAGTGGCGGCTTCGTTGATCCACAGCCAGATGGCCAGGGCGGTGACGCTGACCAGCAGCAGACCATTGAGCATATACAGCAGACTGTTTACCCAGGTGACCAGGCGCATCTGCCGATAAACGGTATGCATGAAATCGCCCATGCCTTCCCGCGCGTAGGTGGCTTCGCGGCGGGAGTGGGAGAAGAGCTTGACTGTCTGGATGTTGGTGTAGCTGTCGACGATCCGACCGGTCATCACCGAGCGGGCATCGGCCTGCTGTTCGGCGACCTTGCCCATCAGCGGGATGAAGTAACGCATCAGCAGAATGTAGCCGAGCAGCCAGGCAATCATCGGCAGCGTCAGGCGCCAGTCTGCGATACCAACGACCACCAGGGTTCCCAGGAAGTAGATAACCACATAGTTGAGCACGTCGATCAGCTTGATCACGCACTCGCGCACGGCCAGAGCGGTCTGCATCAACTTGGTAGCGATGCGCCCGGCGAACTCGTCCTGGTAGAAAGCCATCGACTGCTTGAGCAGGTAACGGTGGACCAGCCAGCGGATGCGCATCGGGTAGTTGCCCATCAGCGTCTGATGGCTGACCAGTGAGTTGGCGAGAATCATGATCGGCAGCAGGACCAGCACCAGGGCGGCCATGCCGGCAAGCTCCCAGCCCTGGTCCTGCAGCAGAGTTGCGCGGTCCTGCACGGATAACCAGTCGACGATATTGCCGAGGAAGCTGAATAGCCAGACTTCGGTAGCGGCAATGGCGGCCATTAGCAGCGCAGCGATGGTCAGATACGTCCAGGTACCGCGGGTGAAGTACAGGCAGAACGCAAGCAGTGTGCGCGGTGGTTCCTGGGGCTCTTCCGGGGGGAAGGGGTCGAGTCTTTTTTCGAACCAGCGGAACATGGGGGCAGCCTGTGCGTGTTTAGCAAGGGCGGCATTATGCGGGCTCGGGTAGGCCCTGCTCAAGGGTACAGATGTGACCGGCTATGCCCGGACTGTACTCATTTCCCTCGGTTATGTGAGGTGATTCCGGGATTGAGTGCGATGGTTGAGGTAGGGTTTACGGACGGGAACAGGGAGGTTGGGGATATGAAACAGCCGGCGGTTTATACGATGGCTTCGGGGGTGCAGGGCACGCTGTATATCGGCGTGACATCGGATCTGGTCCAGCGTGTCTGGCAGCATCGCGAAGAGTGGTCGCAGGCTTTACTGAGCGCTACGGGGTGAAGCACCTCGTCTGGTACGAACTGCATGCTTCGATGGAGGAGGCCATAAAGCGGGAGAAGGCGCTAAAGAAATGGCAGCGAGGCTGGAAGGTGCAGTTAATTGAAAATGATAATCTGGCTTGGCGGGATCTTTGGGAAGAGATATGCCAGTAGTAGACGCCGCTTGGATCCCCGCGTTCGCGGGGATGACGTTTTCCTCGCGCACCGTCATCTCCGCAACACGTTTACCACATACCCCGTCATTCCCGCGCATGCGGGAATCCATGCGGAGCAGTAGTGACGCATTGGGTATTGATGGCCAGGCTCTTCTGCCCGGGGGATGAGGTTTTGAATTGGGGTTTTGTCGGGTACTAGAGACCGCTTGGATCCCCGCTTTCGCGAGGATGACGCTTCCTACTCACCCGTCATTCCCGCGAACGCGGGAATCCAAGCGGTTTTGAGACATACATAGTGGTAAGGAAGCACTCCTTGCTTCACCAAACCACCAGTATTCAATTGCCTTACAACGCTCGCTTGATCAGATCAGCCAGTACCCGCGAGCCTTCGGCGGTGGGGTGGATGCCGTCGTTGAGGATGTAGCGGGCTTCGTTGCCATCGAAGGCTGGGCGGACGTCGATGAAGGTGATGCCAAGGCCAGGGTAGGTGGCGGCTTTACGGTTCATGCTGTAGGTGTTTATTTCACGCAGGTTGGCGGCGTTGCCAGTCGCGTTGTAATAGCCGAGGAAGATGATGTTCTCGACACCGTCGGCGCGCATTTGCTGTGCCAGTTGGGCGATGCGGTCTTCCAGATCGTTGAGCAGGGGCATGCAGCGGCTCAGTGATGGAGCGCAGCTGTTGAGCTGGATGTCGTTTCCGCCGCCGTTGAAGATGACGGTCTTGATGCCGCGCTTGTCTGCATTGGCATACTGGGCAGGGATCGCGTAGCGACGGCTACACAGAAAGTTGCCGCCGAGCATCTGGCAGCCGGAGCGGGCGCTGGTCTTAATGGGCTTGTCCAGGTCGTCCTCAAGGAAGCGGTGGATGTCGCCAGACAGGGCGAAGACCGAGTCACCGACAATCAGGGTGTCGGCCGTGGCGACTGGGGCCGGGTTGAAGGCTTGTGCGGTGCCGAAGCACAGCAAAGAAATCAGTACGACGGAAAGGCTCTGGCGAGCCGTACGAAATAGCGCAGTCATGGGAAATCCTTTTGTACCTGTTGTGGGAGAGCCATAATGCTGGAATGGCTCGCAAAGGATACGACTATGGATTTTGTGGTAAAGCACCCAAACAGGTGATCCGGCCAAACAGGAGGGGACGCCTGACCGCGAAGCAGTAAGCACGGGACCCACCCTTTCGCGGCAGAGCCGCGCTCCCTGCCGGAGGTGGAGGGGGGGTTAGCGGCGCGCTTTCTTCAGTGTTTCTGCGATCATGAAAGCCAGTTCCAGGGACTGATCGGCGTTCAGTCTCGGGTCGCAGTGGGTGTGGTAGCGGTCGGACAGACCGGCTTCGGTAACCGGTGTGGCGCCGCCTATGCATTCGGTGACGTTCTGGCCGGTCATTTCGATGTGAATGCCACCCGCCCAGGTGCCCTCTGCCTTGTGGACAGCAAAGAACTGCTCCACCTCGGCAAGAATCGAGGCAAAGTCGCGGGTCTTGTAGCCGCTTGAAGCTTTGATGGTGTTGCCGTGCATGGGATCCGAGCTCCACAGCACCTGTTTGCCCTCACGCTCGATGGCGCGTACCAGTGCAGGCATATGGGCTTCTACCTTGTCGGCGCCCATGCGCACGATCAGGTTAAGGCGGCCCGGGTCATTTTCCGGGTTGAGAACGTCGATCAGGCGCAGGAGCTTGTCGGGATCAGTGCTGGGCCCGGTCTTGACGCCAATCGGGTTGTTGATGCCGCGCATGAACTCGACGTGGGCGCCGTCCAGCTGGCGGGTGCGATCGCCGATCCAGAGCATGTGGGCGGAGCAGTCGTACCAGTCGCCGGTGAGACTGTCGCGGCGGGTGAAGGCCTGTTCGTAGTTCAGTAGTAGTGCTTCGTGGGCGGTGAAAAAAGCGGTCTCGCGCAGTTGCGCGCTGTGCTCCAGATTGAAGCCGCAGGCGCGCATGAAGCCGAGACTTTCGTCGATGCGTTCGGCCATGTGCTCGAAGCGTTCGCTGTTGGCGGAGCTGGCGATAAAATCCAGGTTCCACTGGTGCACCTTGTCCAGGCTCGCAAAGCCACCCTGGGCGAAGGCGCGCAGCAGGTTCAGGGTGGCTGTGGACTGGTGATAGGCCATCAACAGGCGCTGGGGGTCGGGGGCCCGACCGGTGGACTCGAAGCCGATGCTGTTGATGATGTCACCACGGTAGGCGGGCAGGGTGATATCGCCCTGGACTTCATCGTTGGCCGAGCGCGGTTTGGCGAACTGTCCGGCCATACGGCCCACTTTTACCACCGGGCAACTGGCGGCGAAGGTCATCACCACGGCCATCTGCAGCAGTACCTTGAAGGTGTCGCGGATTTTTGGCGCGGAGAATTCGGCAAAGCTTTCGGCGCAATCGCCGCCCTGCAGCAGAAAGGCGCGACCCTGGGTGACTTCAGCAAACTGCTTGCGCAATTCCCGTGCTTCACCGGCAAACACCAGCGGAGGATAGCCGGCCAGGGTCTGCTCGACCTGGGCGAGTGCTTGCACATCGGCATACACGGGTTGCTGAATAATGGGTTTGCTGCGCCAGCTCTCAGGGGTCCAGTTTGCGGTCATGGGGTCTCTGCTGTGGGGTATTGAGTGTAAGTCACGAGCTGCGATGGTAACCTGAGACATGCCATTCAGACACCCTATACCTTTGATTAAGCGGCTTTATCGGCGTCTCGGCGCCTGGTTTTCCGTGGCCCCGGGAGGGCGCGCAATGTCACGCCTCGACGTTCTGGACGACACCCAGCCTGAACAGCTTCTGGCCGAGATCCGTGATGATTTCGGCAGCCTGCGTTTAACCGAGGCGGGGGCTTATCGCTTTCTGTATTTTGGCGAGCAGACCGAACAGAGCTGCACCTTTACCGCTGATCCGGCCTGGCTGGAATACGATTACACCCGTGCTATGTTGCTGGCGCTGTTCTGGAAAACCCGGCCGCCGCAAGTGACGCTGCTGGGACTGGGCGGCGGTAGCCTGACCAATTGTGTGCTGACACATTTTGAACCGGACCATGTCACGGCGGTGGAATTGCGGCCCGCAGTAGTCGACGCGGGCTACCGTTGGCTGGGACTGAGCCAGGATTCGCGTCTTTCCATCAAGATTGGTTGTGCTGAGCAATACATCAGTGAGTCTCCGGCCAGTTGCGATCTACTCTTTGTCGACCTCTACATGGAGGGCGGTATTTCTCGTTTGCAGTTGCAGGCCGATTTCTTTTCCCGCTGCCACAAGGCGCTCAAGCCCGGCGGTGTTCTGGTCATCAACCAGTGGCAATTGGGCAACTCCGGCCAGCCCTATGCCGGTCGCATGCTGCAGCGACTGTTTGGTGACCGTTATCTGCAGATACCCGTGGAGGAAGGCAATATTCTCCTGCTGGTTCCGGAGTCGGGTGAACTGTCCCTGGAAAAAACCTTGATGCACGACTGGGCTGATGACCTTGAGCCGCAGCTGGGGTATTCGCTGCGGCCATACATCAAGGACCTGCGCCGGGCAGCGGACGGCCCGGCATTCGATTAAGGCAAATGTGGTTCATTCACCTGTGGCTACCGGTCTGTTCGGGTCGGTAATCCAATGGCTCCAGGAGCCGGCATACAGCCTGGGCTCCGCAAGGCCCGCTTCTACTGCCGCCAGAACGTTATGGCAGGCAGTGACGCCGGAGCCGCAGTAACTGACCAGCTCGGTATCGGCCTCTAGCCAGGGCTCGAAGCGCTTGCGCAACTGGACACTATCCAGCCAGGTGCCATTGGTATTCACGTTGGCTGCACAGGGCAGGTTGGCGGCGCCGGGAATGTGGCCCGCCACCGGGTCCATTGGCTCTGCCTCACCGGTAAAGCGAGCCGGTCCGCGGGCATCCAGCAGTTGTAATGCGGGATCATCCTGTCGATGCTGGATTTCGTCGGCATCAATGAGCTTGCTGTTGTCCGCTCTCGCAACGAAATTGCCCTCGGCCACCGGCCGCGGTGTTTCCTGGGTGGTTGGCAGGTTCGCGGCCTGCCAGGCCTTGAGGCCGCCATCAAGAATTTGTACTTGTTCGTGCCCCAGCCAGCGAAGCAGCCACCATAGTCTCGAAGCAAACAGACCCGGGCCATCGTCGTAGGCAATCACCAGGGTGTCCTGATTGATTCCAGCCCGGCGCAGCAAAGCTGCCAGTTGCTCCGGGTCAGGTAACGGGTGCCGTCCGGTTTCGCCGGGGACGACTGGGGAGGAGAGGTCTTCATCCAGGTGCAGGTAACGCGCCCCGGGTATATGGGCTGCGGCAAACTCGCTCCGGCCCTGGTCAGGCTGCTCCAGGGAGAAACGCACGTCGAAGACGCGCACTCTGGGATCTTCCAGCCGCTGGGCGAGGCTGTGCACATCGATACGCTGGGTCATGGGATTACTCCGAGAAATGGCTGTTTACACGCTACAAGCAGGACGGGGTAAGCTACAAGTGACAAATTGTCTCCAAAAACAATAAACAGGAGCTGCCATGTCAGGCCCCCTTGCATCCCTGAAAATTCTTGATTTTTCCACCTTGCTGCCAGGCCCATTCGCCTCTTTGCTCCTAGCGGACATGGGCGCCGAAGTGCTGCGGGTGGAGTCCCCTGACCGGGTGGATCTCACCCGTGTCTTGCCGCCCCATGTAGATGGCACTTCCGCGAGTCACGCCTATTTGAACCGCAACAAGGATTCCATCGGCCTTAACCTCAAGACGCCGGAAGCCTTGGACGTGGTGCGCCGGCTGGTACGGGAATACGACATTGTGATCGAGCAATTTCGCCCGGGGGTGATGGACAAGCTTGGGGTCGGTTATGCGGCACTCAGGGAAATCAACCCACAGCTCATTTACGTCTCGGTGACCGGTTATGGCCAGACTGGGCCCTATCGCGATCGCGCTGGTCACGATATCAATTACCTGGCCCTTTCCGGGTTGGCCAGTTACACCGGCCGGCGCGCCAGTGGCCCGGTGCCGTTGGGTATGCAAGTGGCCGACGTCGCCGGGGGCTCAATGCATGCGGTAGCGGGTTTGCTGGCCGCAGTGATACACCGGCAGCAGACCGGGGAAGGTCAGCATGTGGATATCAGCATGACCGACTGTGTATTCAGCCTTAATGCGATGGCCGGTGCCGCCTGCCTTGCTGCGGATCAGGAGCCGGGGCTGGAGTCAACTATGCTCAACGGCGGCAGTTTCTATGATTATTACCAGACCCGCGATGGTCGGTGGATGGCGGTGGGTAGCCTGGAGCCACAGTTCATGCAGCAGCTTTGTGAGCTGCTGGGCTGCCCCGAGCTTGTTGCCATGGGGCTTTCGCCGTTGCCTCAGGACCGCGAGCGGGTCAAACAGGCATTGCAGGACGCCTTTGTACGGGAGGATCTTACCCATTGGCAGGCGCGTTTCGCCGCGATTGATGCCTGTGTGGAGCCGGTACTGAACCTGAGTGAAGCCGCTGATCATCCGCAGTTGCGCGCCCGTGGGTTGGTGCAGTCTGTGCCTTTGCCCGATGGAGACCGTACCCAGCGGCAGATTGCCTGTCCCATTGTATTTGGCAGTGGTATTGATGCTCCTCGGCACATCGGCAAACAGGTGGGTGAGGACACCATGCGTGTTTTGCGTGAACTGGGACTGAGTGTGGAGGAGATAGAGGGCCTGCGTGCCGCCGGGGCACTGGGATAATGCGACGAGCGGTCATGCAGTAAAGATGCTTCGGGCCGATACAGTGGTCAACTGGAGGTGTACCCAATGAGCCAATCCAATTCGATTACCCCTGGTGGCGTGCGCCAGAACGCGCCACTTCAGGGCAATACAGCACGTCAGTTCGACGGTCAACAGACCCTGGCCAACCGGCTTGCCGAGCAGATGGGCCTCAAGCCTGGCAGTCTGGCTGGCAACGCGGACAACTTTTCGCCAGGCAAGGTAGCGGAGCGAGTGCTCGGCTTCATTGGCGGGCGGCTGGAAAGTGCCAAGGCCGACGGTCAAGACACCAGTAAACTGCAAGCCATGTATGACCAGGCCGCCAAGGGAGTCGAGAAGGGCTTCGAGGAGGCGCGTAAGATTCTCGATGGCATGGGCGTGCTCAAGGGCAAGGTCGCTTCAGATATCGATGAGACCTGGCAACGTATTCAGACCGGTATGGCGAACATTGCCGAACAACTGCTGCCCGTTTCAGAACAGGGCGGGCGCGGCGAGGGTGTATCTCTCGCGGCCAGTACTAGTCGCTTTTCTGCCCAGGCCCAGACATTCGATCTGGAAGTGCGGACGCGCGATGGTGACCTGTTGCGCATCAGCATTGCCCAGGCATCGGCCAGCCGTGCTGACAGCCAGGTGACTGCACTCAGCGGCGAGCAGGGCAGTCAGGTGAGCCTTGGTAGGCAGAGCAGTCAGTTGCAGGTTAGTGGCTGGCAGGTTGAGGTGCAGGGTGATCTTAACGACGCCGAGCGCGAGTCATTGGAGGATCTGCTTGGTCAGGTGCAGGATCTGGCGGGCGCTTTTTATGCCGGAGACAGGCAAGGTGCGTTCGATCGCGCCCTGGCGCTGAACCTGGACGGCAGTCAACTGGCCTCAATGTCACTTAATCTGACCCAGACCAGCGTGCGCCAGGTAAGTGAAACCTATGGTCGGGTATCGGGTCAGGGTGCTCCGGCAAGTGCGGCGAATAACGATCTGCGCGAATACGCCGAGGGGCTGGTCGAGGCGCTGCTCACGGCTAATGAGCTCGCCGAGTCGGGTAATCAGTTACTACGCGAGTTGCTGGATGGTGGGTTTGCCATGGATGAGCGTTTTGATCAACCGCGCCTGGAAAAAGCAATGGATCTTAACCAGCGTTTGCTCGAGGGATTGCAGGCTCTGAAGCCAGCAACGGAGTCCCAGGCAGAACCTGAGTAACCTCTAAAAATAACCGCGGATTATCTTTATTCTGCGCCTTGGCGGCCTGTGAAATGCAACATGTTGCCGCAGAGCCGGCACTGGTAACGGCGTCCCCGCTTGACCAGTGCGTGCCGCTGGGGCGTGAAGGGGATATGCGCGGGACAACCGCAGCGGTACAGATAGCGGGTCCCGCGTCGGCGTTGCACCGGATAGTCGTGGCAACGGGTGGCCGGCAGTTTGAATAGATCGGTCATGACCGCCTGCCATTCCCTGCCGTGGGGTCGGATGCGTGCACCGAACACCTCATGGGCGATCAGATGTGCAGCCTCGTGAGGCACTGTCTGCTGCAGAAAATCCTCACTGTGATCACGATACATCTGGGCATTGAAGCGCAGTAAATTGCGTCCCAGGTAAGCCACTCCGGCTTTTTGCCCACGCAGGTCAAGATCCACCCGCGGACGCTCGAAAGGGCGCTCGAAGCGCTCCTCTGCCAGCCGGTAACATTCCTCTAGACGTGCCATGAGCTTATCCATGTGCGCAGTATAATCGCCGTGGCGGCAATGCAGAAGCAGCGGTGGCGGGCAACCACTGTGCTATGTTCAAGACAACGACTTAAATGTAGGAAAGTGTGTCGATGATGGAATACGCAGGTGAGATACCCGGGCTTCTGGTAGCCCTGGCGGTCGGGCTGATTATAGGCTTCGAGCGTGGCTGGCAGGTTCAAAATGTTGATGGCGCAGGTCGTACTGAAAACACTGGCCGTTCAGACGCCAATGATGAGATGTCCGCAACGGGCATCAGGACCTTTGCCTTGCTTGGTCTGCTGGGTGGCGTTGCAGGCAAGCTTGCCAGTGTCACTTCGGTCTGGATTCTGGCTGCTGTACTGGTAGGTGTCGCGGCCATGTTGGTGGTGGCTTATTTGCAAACGGTTCGTGTTACCAACGATATAGGTGCCACCACGGAAGTTGCAGCCCTGCTGACCTGCGCACTGGGGGCGATGGCGGTACTGGGCATGCAGCTGGAGGCAGTCATGGCGGCTGTCGGCACTGCGGTGCTGCTGGGCTTCAAGCGTGAGATTCATGGTGCGTTGCAGAGTCTGTCCAGGCATGAGCTGACGGCTTCCCTGCAGCTGCTGGTTATCATGCTCGTTGTGCTTCCGCTCTTGCCAAATGAGGCGATGGGCCCCTGGGACAGCCTCAATCCGAGGGTAATTGGTTGGCTGGTACTGTTGGTCGCTGGTATTGGCTTTGTGGGCTATTTTGCGGTGCGGATACTGGGCGATAAGGTGGGTTTGACCCTGACGGCCTTTCTTGGCGGCCTGACCTCAAGTACAGCCCTGACGCTGAGTTTTTCGCGGATGTCCGCTACCAATACCCGTCGCCAGGCACTGCTGGGCGCGGGTATCGCCCTGGCTTGTGGCACCATGGCGCCCCGTGTGCTGGCTGAGGTGGCGGTGGTCAATCGTGATTTGTTGATGCCCCTGCTGCCTGGAATGGTCTTGCTGGGGATCATTCCGCTGGCGGCCATGGGCGTCGTCCTTTGGCGATTCAAGGGGGGCGAGGTCGAACATAAGCCGGCCATGAGTAATCCGCTGGAAATCAAGTCGGCGCTACTGATCACAGGGGCGCTGGCGTTGGTCTTCGTATTGTCGAATGCGGCACAGTCGTGGTTTGGCGACAAGGGTATCTATGCGCTGGCGGTCCTGTCCGGCATTGCTGATGTGGATGCGATCACCGTGGCCTTGGCAAACCAGGCGAAGGATGGGCTCTCCGATACTGTTGCTGCCCGCGGCATTTTGCTGGCTGCCGTGACCAACACCCTGGTCAAGGCAGCCATTGTTCTGTTCGTCGGGGGGTGGTCGCTGGCGCGTTGGGCCAGCAGCATTCTGGTACTGGCAGTTGTTGCGGGGGCTACCGGCTGGATATGGATCTGATCAGATAATGCCGGCGTCCAGGGCCGCTGCCATGAATTTGCCCAGCTCTTCGGTCTGTTCCAGAAACGCGTCATCCCATTGCCCCTTGAGCACCACCGGCTCCTGAACCCAGGACCAGCGCAGGCCGGTGACTATCGACTGGATAGCGCGCCGGGTGCCGGTCCCGTCCTGGCCGGCCCGAATGAATGCCGCACAGGGCATACCTTGTTTCTCCTCGAGCACCGGGTAGTAGCAGCGATCAAAGAAATCCTTCAATGCTCCGCTCATGTAAGCCAGATTTTCCGGTGTACCGAGAATAATGGCTTGCGCCCCCAGGACATCGCTCGGCCTGGCTTCCAGCGGTGGCTTGTAAATCACTTCGACACTGTCTCCAGCGGCGTGTCGCGCACCGGTAATGACAGATTCAACTAGACGTCTTGTGTTATCAGAGGGCGCATGGGCGACGATAAGTAGTGTCTTGTCGGTCATACAATTCTCCTGTTGCTTTGGCTGCGTGTAGCTGCGGCGGTCAGCGGGAGCCCCATACCCGGGCCACGGCACGCTCGGTACCGAGCCAGGCTACTATCACAGCAAAAAGGCCAACAAGGCCGAATATACTTATTGGAAGCAGCACAGCCGGATCAGTTCCTTCGGGGAGAAATACAGCGAGGCCGGTCGCCAGGCCAAGGAACAGCAAGCCTGTAACCCAGAGTATCAGGCGGGCCTTGGGGGTGTAACGGTATGGCTTATCACCGTCCTCGAGCCGGTCGAGTAGGGGGGAAAACAGCTTTCTGGCGAGTGATGTTGGGGTCGACATTAATTGGTCCGGGTGCGAGTTGATAGCGCAGTTCATTGGGGCTTCTACGAACAAGTGTAGCCGCTATGGAATGCCCTGCGCCAATGCTGATCAGTTGGACTTGCTTTCCTTTAATCGATGCTCCCAGCGACGACGGGCAAAGCGGCGCATGTTCGGGATGTCGTCTGTCTCGTCCATTATCGGCTTGCCAATGATGGCCTCGACGATATCCTCCAGAGTCACCAGACCCTGCCAGCCACCAAACTCGTCGTAGATCAGACTCATGTGCTGGCGCTCTTGCATCAGTTGCGTCATCAGGTTTTCAGCGTTGATGCTTTCCAGTGTGACCTTGATCGGCTTCATGATGCTGGATACGGGCTGGCTTTCATCCTCGGCCATGAGGGCGTCGTAGCGAAACAAAACGCCCAGCGGGGATTCATCCGCATCGATTACAGGATAGCGGGAGAACTGGCTTTCCTTGATACGCAATTTCAGGTCGGCAATGCTTTCATCCGGCAGTGCCGAGTTGCAAACGATGCGCGGCGTCATGATATCCCTGACCTTTACGTCGTGCAGGTCGAGGATGTTACTGATCACGCGCTGTTCGTCCTCGTCCAGCTTGTTCAACTCCCTGCCCAGCATCGCCAGTGCCTTGATTTCCTGACGCAGGTCGTTTTCGGGGGGCTTGCCGCCGAAGACTTTCATCACCATGTCCGAAAGCATGATGAAGGGTTTGAGAGTCAGAATCATCAGGCTCAACAGTGGTGGCAGGAAGGGTGCGATGGCACGCCAGTAGCGTGCGCCAATGGTCTTGGGCACGATTTCCGAGAACACCAGAATCAACAGGGTCATTAGTGCCGAGGCAATACCCAGATAGCCATCGCCGAAAACAATGGTCACTTGAGCGCCCACACCCGTAGCGCCTACTGTGTGGGCAACGGTGTTGAGGGTCAGGATGGCAGCAAGAGGCTGGTCTACATTGTCCTTCAGATGCTTGAGCCGCTCATAGAGTCTGGGTTTCTCCAGCTTTTGATGGGCGATGTAGCTCGGCGTCAGAGAAAGGAGTGAAGCTTCCAGGATGGAGCAGATGAACGAAACCAGAATGGAAAGGACAGCGAAGGCTATCAGGAGAGTCATTGGGTCCCATTGTGAATGGCTAAGAGATTTTGAAATGTATCTTATGGCATTTTTAAAGTCACCATGAAGCCATCTGTTTTTACTGCAAAAGGTTGCATTTGGACTTGAGTAAATTTTTTCCGTGCTGGTAACCACCCCCTGGCTGGGGTATGGTTTTTAGCACAAAGACATAATTTTCAAGCACTTCGCCCTTGTAGGCGCTTTGCACCCACTGCCTGAATCCATTTTGCAAAACAGGGATTCAGATCCATGATCAAGATATTGCTGCCTATCGCAGCCCTGCTTTCCGGTATCGCGCTGCTGCTGCTGGGCACCGGCTTGCTAAATACCCTCCTGGCCCTGCGCGGGAGCGGTGAAGGTTTCACCGACCAGACCCTGGGCTTCCTCGGTTCTGCCTATTTTGCCGGCTTTATTCTTGGCACCTGGCTATGTCCAAAGCTGATTCGTCGCATGGGTCATGTGTGCGCATTCGCCTTTCTGGCGGCGGCAGAAGCTGTCTCCGTGCTGGTGCATGCCTTGTTTGTCGACCCGATTACCTGGCTCGTTCTACGGGTGATTACTGGCGTAGCGCTGGTGGGTATCTATACCGTCATCGAAAGCTGGCTCAACACCCAGGCACCGCCTGAGCGTCGCGGCCAGGTTTTCGCTATGTATATGGCTGTCAATCTCGGGTCGCTGGCCCTGGCTCAGCAGTTGTTGCGGCTTGATACGCCCATGGAGTTCACCCTGTTTGCACTGGCATCAATGCTGATCACTGCGGCGTTGATGCCGGTGGTGGCAACCCGCCTGCCGCAACCGGTCATAGGTAATACCAAGGGCTTGTCATTGCGCCGGCTCTGGAAGGCTGCACCGGTTGCCTGCAGTGCTGCTTTGCTGTCGGGTCTGGCAATGGGCGGTTTCTGGGGCCTCGGGGCTGTGTATGCCGGCCGCATGGGCATGGATACCCCGCAAATTGCCACCTTTGTTTCCCTAGTCATTATTGCTGGAGCTGCGTCGCAGTGGCCGCTGGGTATGCTGTCTGATCGCACTGATCGGCGCATGGCCCTGGCGATCATTTCGGGGATTGCAGTCGCCGGTGGACTGCTGATGGCGCTGCTGGGTCAGTTTGGTCAGTGGCTATTGCTGGCAGCGGTAATATTCGGCGGTGGTTCCTTTGCGGTCTACCCTGCTGCTGTGGCCCATCTGATCGACCATCTGCAGCATGACGATATTCTGTCGGGCAACGCGTCCCTGCTGATGCTTCACGGTCTTGGCGCGGCGATTGGCCCGGCCCTGGCTGGTTGGCTGATGGGAATGACGGCTCCCCTGGCCCTGCCGTTGTTCTTCGCCGTGATGTTTGGTTTCTGCGGGCTCTACGCTCTGCTTCAGGCGCGGCGAGGTGCTGACCTTATCGTTGACGCTCCGGCACATTATATTCCGATGGTCCGTACCTCTAACGAGGTGCTGGGTATGATGCTGGAAGATGCCGAGACTGACTCAACGCCTGATTCCAAAGCAGATTCGGCACAGGCAGATTCAAACAATTCGGACACTCAGGCTTCAGCCACTGATCCTTCAGACACTACGCATTCAACTACTAGGAGTACCGCCAATGATTCTGGCCACTGATCTTGATGGAACCTTCCTTGGCGGCGACCCGGATAACCGCCAGCGCCTGTATCAACTGATTGATGCCCACCCCGGCATCAAGCTGGTATTTGTCACGGGACGAGGGCTGGAGGTGGTCGTACCGCTTCTGTCCGATCCTGCCATTCCGCGGCCCGATTACATTATCTGTGACGTGGGTGCCACGGTCGTGGACGGAGAAACCCTCCAGTCGGTTTATCCGTTGCAGAGTGAGATCGAATCAACCTGGCCTGGTGAGCAAGTGGTCCTGCAATCAATGGCAGGTTTTCCCGGTCTGGAACGTCAGAACGTGCCGCAGCAACGCCGTTGTTCCTATTTCTGTGAACAGGGTGCGGTGACCGATGAGATTCGCCAGGTGGCGGAGAACCTGGGTTGTGACGTTCTTTTTTCCGCTGATATGTATCTGGATCTGCTGCCCCGTGGTGTCAACAAGGGCACAACCCTGAAGCGATTGATCACTCATCTGGATGCCGAGTTCGATGATGTGCTGGTGGCGGGCGATACCCTGAATGACCTGTCCATGTATGAGCAGGGCTTCAAAGGCGTCTGCGTCGGAGAGTCGGAAGCCGGCCTGCTGGAAGCCACAGGGGATCGCGCCAAGGTTTTGCATGCCAAGCTCAGCGGCTGTGGCGGCATACTCGAAGCGTTGGGTCACTTTGGATTTCTCGGGCCGATGGGTGTCGATTCAGAGTTGCCGGGTCTGGGTATCAAGGGCAAAGCCGAGCTGGTGATGGTCTATCACCGACTGCCCTATGAGGAGGTGATCAAGGATGGCCAGATGATCCGCCGTCCGCCGTCTTCGCCTAATGGGATACTGCCAACGCTGCTGAGCTTCTTTGCCCAGGGCCAGCAGGGCTCATGGGTTGCCTGGTCGGTGCATGATCCGCGCAAGGATCGGGCGTTTGAAGTACACACCACCGTCGACAAGGACCGCTACGCGAATCTGGTCGCCGCCCGCGTGGCTCTGACCAAGAACGATGTGGATGTGTTCTACAAGCGATTCTCCAAGGAGGCATTCTGGCCAACACTGCATACCTTCTGGGAACGGGCCATATTCCGTGAGGAGGATTGGGCGGTATTTCTCAAGGTCAACCAGTTGTTTGCCGAGCGCACTGCTGCCGAGGCTGCAGAGGGTGCGGTGATCTGGCTGCATGATTACAATCTCTGGATGGTGCCTGCTTACCTGCGGCCGCTGCGGCCGGATCTGACTATCGCCTTCTTTCACCATACCTACTTCCCTTCGGCGGATGTGTTCAACGTGTTGCCCTGGCGGCGCGAGATCATTGGTAGCCTTTTACAGTGTGACTACATCGGTTTCCATATTCCGCGGCAGTCAGAGAACTTTGTCGATGTGATTCGGGGTGTGGCACCGGTTGAGGTGCTGACCAGTCAGGATTGTGCTCCGCGCTTCCTGACTTATGGCTGCGCAGTCGGGCTGGACCGCATGACCCGCAGCATTTCAGTACACGGCCGACACATAGGCCTGGGCGCGCATCCTGTCGGGCTGGATATCGGGCGAGTCAAGGAAGTGATCGATCAGCCCGATTGCCAGGCGGAGATGGAAAAGCTGCGCGAGCAACTCAAGGGTCTGCGTGTGGTGCTGTCGGTTGAGCGCCTGGATTACACCAAGGGAATTCTGGCCAAGATGCTTGCCTTCGAGGCGCTGCTGGAGTCGCATCCTGAACTCGTCGGCAAGGTGTCGCTGCTGACCATTTGTGTGCCTGCAGCGGCCGAAATGACCATCTACGACACGCTGTTGCAGCAGATTGAGCAGGCGGTAGGGCGAATTAATGGGCGGTTCTCACAGGTGGGTTGGACGCCGGTGCATTTCTTCTATCGCGCCTTCCCGTTCCGCGATCTGATTGCCTACTACCTGATGGCTGACGTGATGTGGATCACGCCGCTACGCGATGGACTCAATCTGGTAGCCAAGGAATACGTTGCGACCCAGGGCCTTTGCGAGGGTAGCGGTGTCTTGGTGCTATCGGAGTTTGCCGGTGCTGCCGCAGAGCTGCACGGCGCCCTCCTGACCAACCCCCACGATCCCCGTGATCTACGCGATACCCTCTATGTGGGGTTGACGTTAGGGAAGTCCGATCGGGAGTCACGGGTTCGTGCGATGTTTGCGATTGTGCAGCACAACGATATCAAGCGCTGGGGGGACGAGTTCCTGGGGGCTGTGCAGGATAGCCGGCAGGAGGGTATCGAGTATCTGGCTGATAATGCATAACGACGACGTCATTCTCGCGAAGGCGGAGATCCATACGGTTGCCGGTTAGTACCTACGCCGATTGGATTCACGCTTTTGCGGGAAGGAAGGGGTCGGACGATAGCTGGGAAGGAAGGTCGAAGTAATGCGGGATTGACGGGGAAGTAGAAACCCGTCGGGCGACGGGTTTCGTTTGCTGCTTGCTTCAATCGACGTTCTGGTTGATCTGATACACGGTGGTAGTGCCACTGACCTCGTGGCCAACAATCAACAGGGCTTCACCGTTGGGTGAGTCTGCGGCGGAGACGAAAGCCATACCTTCGGGGCCCAGGTCGCCAGCGGCGGCCAGGTTGTTTTCAGGGTCCAGCAGGAAGTTTTCGCGGGTGTTGTAATAGTCCACGAAGATCGGGGCAGCTGGATCGGTTATGTCATAGACCATGACGCCGCCCATGCGCTCCAGACCGATGAATGCAAAAGTCTTGTTACCCAGCTTGCCGAGTACCAGACCCTCTGGCTCTGGCCCCTTGGCATCGCTGCGGCTATCAAGTGCGTCGCCTTCGTCATGCCCGGTGTTGAAGAAATCCTTGCACGGGATAGAACGGTCGCTGGCGGCGCGGCATTCTTCACCGGCCAGGTATTGCTCGAACTGATCGGCTGAATCCCATACCAGCGCGCCATTTTCATCCCAGATCGAGAAGGAGCGGGCGCCGTAGGAGTAAAGCTTGTCATACATGATCAGCGTGCCTGCATCGTTCTGGGTGCCAGTGGCGTCGTACATCAGCGGGTCGCCGTTGGCGTCGCGCTTATAGCCGTCAACCCAGGTGATGTTCAAGCGGCCGAGTTCTTCATCGGTACGGCAGTCGCCTGGATCGACGGCCGTTGCGCCGCAGTAGGCGAATACCGCCGGGTCGAGCAGGGCGCCGGTGCCCAGGGCGCGTAACTGGGGAGGCAGGTCATCGCCCAGGCGGCGATCAAAGCCACCGACGTTTACCAGGTGCTTGACGCGGAACTCTTCGACAAAACCCTTGGTAGCGTCGCCGTCCCAATAGGCCTGGTCGTCTTCGCCCCAGGCGCGTGCATCACCTTCGTTCGCGGTGACGATGTAGTTCTGGCCATTGACGCTGTAGCTGCTGATGCTGTCGGGGTGGAAAATGCCGTGGACGCCCGGGCGAGTGCGAATCGCTACAACACCGTCATCATCACTCGCATCTATACCGTTGCCGGCTGTGCCGTAGTTCTTGAAGCCCAGGGGCAGAACGTCAGTAATGGTGGCGTTGACGATATCCAGTTTGGCCAGGGCATTGTTTTCCTGCAATGCGATCCAGGCGGTCTGGCTGTCGGCTGATACGGTGATGTACTCCGGCTCGAGATCCTGGGCTACGCTTGCGCCGGGTCCGTAGATGCGGACACCTGCGGCACGCAGTGTTTCGGCTTGGGCGTCAAATGCGCTAAAGCCTGCTGTGCTGACCTGTGCCAGGCCCTGGTCGTCCAGGGTAATAACGCTGATTGAACCAACCGGGTCGACACTGTAGTCGTTATTGGGCTCCCCTTCGTTGGCAACCAGCAGGTACTTGCCATCCGGGGTAAAAGTCAGCATGTCCGGTTGGGCGCCAACCTGGACCGAGCCCAATAGCTGCAAAGTGGTGGCGTCGAATAATGCAACGAAACCGGGATCAGTCTTGGTGGCGGCTTCAATCGCTACCGCGAGGAAACCTTCGCGATAAGCGATGCTATTGACCACCGCGCCCTGTGCGACGCTCTCAACGGTCAGCGTCTGCACCAGTGCAGGGTTTCCGACATCCGATGCATCCATTACATCAACGGCACCCTTGCGCGCGTTAACTACGAAAATCTGCTTGTTGTCTGGATCGAAGGCTGGAATTTCTGCGGCGCTTACACCGAATTCACCCGATTCATAGCGGCCCAGCAAGCTGAGTGTAAGGCTGTCCGGGGTGACGACTTCCGGTGCTGTGACTTGATCGTCGTCGCTATCGGAGTTGCAGGCTGCCAGACTGGCAACCATGGCGGCGGTGCCGACGGTCATGATCCATCTGTTCATCGTATTGTGCTTCCTGAAAATTGGCGGTAAGTCAGTAATACGCCAATTAGATGACAGGCAGATTGCAATACGTTGTCTTTGCTAGACTGGAGGCATGAGCTCACCTACCCCCGATGATCTGCTTCCGGCAGGCTTTGACCGTTTCGTGCTTTCCTGCCTCGCCGACGCGCCGGGTGGGATCGACGAGTTTTCGCTGATCAAGGCGCTTGCCCAGCGTTTCCCCGAGACACTTTTCGCCGAGCCGGATGCCCTGCGGGAACCGCTGCTGCTTTTCCAGACTCACTTTCTGCTGTTCCACGCCCTTTACAGGTTGTCCGATTCCCTCGTTGAGCAGGGGCTGGAGCTTCAGGTGCATGCTTTGAGTATCCGCATGTTGCCCCGGGGACGAGCCCAACAGCAGGGGACAGTATTGCGCGAGGCAGATCCGCTGCGCACTTACTACCTGGATTGGGAGCGATGGCTCACGACTCAGGGCGAAGATGTGGAGCGCCTGCTCAAGGGGTTCCGCCAGAGCAGTATCAGTGTAAGCCGGCAGGAGGTGGCCGCGGCGCTGGACACCTTCGAGCTCGAGGAGCCGGTTGATGCGCGACGTATCAAGCAGCGTTACCGGGAGCTTATGAGTGCACACCACCCTGATCGCGGTGGCAGCACCGACCGTGTTCAGGGCGTTAATCAAGCGCTGCTAATACTCCAACGCTATTACGGCAAGCCCTGAAGTCGCCAATCACTCTAAGCGGTGTGCGCACTTGTCATCCTTTTTTGACTATAGTCATGGTCAAGGGATTGCGACAAAGCGTCGCACCCGTACACCCGTTGCCGGCCATCAGGTCAGGACCACGGGAATGAATAAAAATTCTGGAGACCAGACCATGATCCATCACGTAGTGGGGCTATTCACCCATCCTGACCAGGAATGGCGTGAAATTAAAGGCGAAGAAGAATCCATCGGCCACATGTATCTCACCCATGTGCTTCTGCTTGCCGCCATACCCGCGGTTTCCGCATATATAGGTACTACCCAGACTGGCTGGGCCATCGGCAGCACAGATGCGGTGCGCCTGACAACAACCAGTGCGCTGCAAATGACTGTTCTATCGTATCTGGCCATGCTCGTCGGCGTCGCGGTCATGGGCACCTTTATTCACTGGATGGCCCGGACATATGATTCCAGTCCATCACTTTCCGACTGCATCATTTTTGCTGCCTACACCGCAACACCCCTGTTTATTGCCGGCATTGCTGCGCTCTACCCGAGCCTGTGGCTAGGAATGCTGGTGGGTACTGCGGCGGTTTGCTACACCGTATACCTGCTCTATCAGGGCATTCCGATCTTTATGGGAATTCCCAGTGAAGAGGGCTTCATGTTTTCCAGCTCGATTCTCGCTGTTGGCCTGGTTGTGCTGGTGGCAATGATGGCGACCTCCGTTATCTTCTGGGGTATGGGAGTCGGTCCAATCTACGTTCGCTGATTCGAAAGCGCACGCCGGGTCACACCCGGCGCGCGCTTTCATTTGGGCATTGCCCCTTGTCGGCCAACAGGCCGGCAGGGGGTTTTGTTTTTTCAGGACGGGATTTGCGGTTACCATATCGGTTTTTCGTTTCCGGATTTTCCGCCATGAGCCTGAGTGTCAGCCAGAACAAGTTGCAGAAGCGCCTGCGTCGTCTAACCGCCGAAGCAGTCACCGAATACGCGATGATCGAGAACGGCGACAAGGTCATGGTCTGCCTCTCGGGTGGCAAGGACAGCTACACACTCCTGGACATGCTGTTGCATCTGCAGCGCGTGGCACCGATCAGCTTCGAACTGGTGGCAGTGAATCTCGACCAGAAGCAGCCAGGATTCCCGGAGGAGGTATTGCCGGCGTATCTTGAAGAGCTCGGCGTTGCCTACCATATCCTCGAACGCGATACCTATTCGATTGTCATGGAGAAAGTGCCGGAGGGTAAGACGACCTGCTCGCTGTGCTCTCGCCTGCGCCGCGGCAATCTGTATACCTTCGCTGACGAGATCGGTGCCAACCGTCTGGCTCTGGGCCACCATCGTGATGATATTGTCGAAACCTTTTTCCTGAACATGTTCCATGGAGGTAGCCTAAAGGCGATGCCGCCGAAGCTGCGTTCCGATGACGGTCGCAATGTGGTGATCCGTCCGTTGGCGTTCTGTAGCGAGAAGGATATTGCTGCCTATGCACGTTTGCAGGAGTTTCCGATTATTCCCTGCAATCTGTGCGGTTCCCAGGAGAACCTGCAACGCAAGGTGATCAAGGAGATGCTGCAGGGCTGGGAGCGCGAGAACCCGGGGCGCATCGAGAGCATTTTCCGCTCACTGCGTCACGTGCATCCCTCGCAACTGGCTGACGGTAAGCTGTTCGACTTCGCCAGCCTGAAGATAGATGATCAGGCGACGCCGCGTTTTCTCAACGTAATGAATCTTTGATCCCGTGAACTGACTCCGTGGAGCCTTCAGTGCAAAGCTATAAACAGCTCGAAGAGTACTGCCTGAATCGCTTTGGTTCGCGCACCGCGCTTGAGGCTAATCTGCCGACGCCGCGTGATGCAGAGGCCCTGCGCCGCATCCCTGACGACCGCTACCTTTCTACGCTGGCGCTTCGGGTGTTTCGTGCGGGTCTCAAGCATAGCCTGGTCGATGCCAAGTGGCCGGCTTTCGAACAGGCCTTTTTCGGTTTTGATCCGGACAAGGTGGTGCTGATGGGTGGCGAGCACATCGAGCGTCTGATGCAGGACAAGCGCCTGATCCGCCATCTGGGAAAACTGCGTAGTGTGCCGCGTAATGCGCAGATGGTCCTGGATATACGCACCGAGCACGGCAGCATGGGGCAGTTAATAGCCGACTGGCCGGTGACTGATATCACGGGTCTTTGGCGTTTACTGCAACGCCAGGGTAACCAGCTCGGCGGGTTATCGTCGCCGCGATTCCTGCGCATGATGGGCAAGGACAGTTTTGTTGTGACCGGTGACGTGGCTGCTGCCCTGAAGGCCCGCGGAGTGGTGGACAAGGTACCGACCAGCCAGCGGGATCTAGCCGCAACCCAGGCTTTTTTCAACCAGTTGCATGCCGATAGCGGCCGACCGATGTGCCAGCTTTCCATGATGCTGGCCTATACCGTTAATCACTGAAAACACCGCCGTGCTTGACCTGGCGGGTATCCACGGGCACTGTTGCGCAATACAGATACTCTAAAGATTCTCACGAGACTGACGCATGAGCCTGAAATTACTGATTATTCCCTGCCTGCTCGCTACCCTTGTTGGGTGCGCCAGTGCACCTGATCAGTCGGCCGACGCGCTCTCTGCTCTCAATGCCGGCGGGGTATTGCTGGTTGATTCGAAGACCGCCAGTCCGGTTTCACCGACCAACAACGAGGTCATTTTCCGCGCTTTTAGCCTTATCGGAACGCCCTATCGTTGGGGTGGCAGCTCGCCGGATACCGGCTTTGACTGTAGTGGCCTTATCAATTATGTCTATCGTGAAGCGGCGGGCGTCAGCCTGCCGCGCACTACGGCCGGCCTGACTGCACTGAAAGACAAGGCATCTGCCGAAGATCTGATTCCCGGTGATCTGGTTCTCTTCGCGATGAGCGGCAGACGGGTTGACCATGCGGGTATCTATGTGGGGGAAGGGCGCTTTCTGCATGCCCCAAGCAGCGGCGGCAAGGTGCGCATTGACGAACTGCAGGCCAGTTATTGGCAGCGGAGCTTCCAGGGCGCTCGGCGCGTGTTGCGCTGATCAGTTCAGGGCGACCAGCAGCAAGGTGAGGCCGTTGTAGAGTGCGTGGGCAACCACGCATAACCATAGTTGATCATACTTCCAACGCAGCCATCCCAGGCCCGCGCCCAGCAATGCAATGACCACCACCCCTCCAGTACTATAAAAACTGTGCAGCATCGCGAATATCAGCGTGCTGGCGGGTAGTGCTATCCAGATGCCCGGGCGGGTGCGTTGCAAGGCCTTGAATAGCCAGCCCCGAAAAATCACTTCCTCCGCCAGCGGGACCCAGAGTACTGCAACGCCGAGAGCGCCAAGCAGTCGCCAGTTCTGCAGCTCAAGCAGGGGAGTCAGCGCCCGGGGTAGGGCGGCATTCTCTGGCAACAGATCCGGAGCGGGTAATCTCACGTCCAGCCATGCGGCCAGGGGGTTGGCGCTTACTACCATGACGACGGCCAGAAGCAGAGCTGGAATCAGCCCTGCTGGACTGAATCCCCGACCCGTCAGCCAGAGGAGGGGGTCGCGTTGTTGCAGGAGCCAGGCTACTCCCAGACTGCCGAGCATCAACAGACCGGTAAACAGGGCGTCCAGCACCAGAAACTGCGTATCGATATGCAGATGGTGTCCAAGGCGCTGCATGATCTGTCCCGCGCCCCAGTGACTGACAGCGGCCAGCCCTGCGTAGGCTATAGCCAGACGCAGCAGTATAAGCGCGTCGTCCAGCGCGTGGCGGCTGGGCGAGGGAAGCGCAATGATCTGGCGCATCAGCGCGAGAATCTGCTAGAGCGGTTGTAGACGGTCAATCAAACGTCCTGATTCGGTTAGTTCGAGAAATTCATCGCCGAGGCGCTCGCTCTCTGCCATTGCCTTGCGCCAGTAGGTTTCCCGCTCGGCGTCTTTGCCTGCAAAGCGCGTGAAATCCTTTCGATCCGGCAGCTTGCAGTAGGGCAGACTGGCCAGATAGTCACGTGACGGTGCAAGCAGGAGCACGCTCTTCAATTGCTGCAGGTTACCCTTTCGCCATGGCAGAGTTTTATCGAACCAGCCTGGTACCACCCTGTCGATAAAATGCGGATAAAGCACCACGCCGGGTGCCTGGTAGGGCAGGTCAAGATGGTAGTCGAGAAGCCCACCGTCACGGTACACACCCTCGCTGGCGCCGGGGATATCACGCACTGCTTCCATCACCATGGGGATCGAGCCTGAGGCCAACAGGGCAGGCCGCAGGTTTTCAGCCGTCAGGCTTATGTGACTGCTGACAAAATCACTGAAATCAGCGAGGGGCGGACGTTGGCGAGGGTCATGCAGAATGACGCGCTCAAAAAACCGCTTCAGATGCCTTCGGCCCAGAAGATTGGCACCGACCACCCCACCTAGCCCAAGACCCAGACGTGAGCGAGTGTCATGGCGCATCAGGCCAAGGCTTTTCACTACAACGATATTCAGCTGATACAGCGGATTGGTCAGAATGCTTTCGGCCTGCTCGCCAAGCAGCTCGTCCAGCATTGCTGCGCAACGCTGGCTGATCTCGCTGACGGTGATGCCCTTGGGAAAGCGCTGAGAAGTATACAGCTCGCCGAGATTCCGCAGTCCCGCTACTGGATCAGGCAAGCAGGCACTGGCGAACCGCCAGCTGCCAATCGAAGCGCCGATCAGACTGCGCGCCTGCGGGGCCCGCGGTAGCCAGTCGCCAAAGAGCGCGATATCCAGTCCCTGAATGCCTAATGCCTTGGGTCCTCCGGCCGCACCCGGGATCATATGCACGTCGGCCGGTTGCAGTCCTTGCTGACGGATATGCTCCAGAGCCTGACTGCCCGCGCGCAGAGTCAGCGCAGGCCTGGGTATGTGTATAGCGGTCATGCAGTGTCCTTTCCGGCAAGCCGTTTGGCCTGGCTTGCTTCCTTTTTAAGTTTGGCTTCAGTTTAGTGTTCTAGGATACAAGCGTACTCAAACAACGGAGACTTTAAACATGAAAAAACTTGTTGCCCTTACCTGCGCCACGATCCTTACCCTTGGCACCGCTAGCGCCTTCGCCGATGATGTGCGTATTGATGAAGCCGAGGCTCTCGTCAGCAACGGTACCATTCAGTCCTTCGAGAAGCTGAATGCTGCCGCGCTTGCGGCGCGCGCCGGTACTATTACTGACACGGATCTGGAAGAAAGCGCGGGTAATTATGTGTATGAAGTCGAAATTCGTGATGCCCAGGGTGTTGAGTGGGATCTTCACATGGATGCGACCAATGCCGAAGTACTCAAAATTGAACAGGATGACTGAACCCCGCCGGTGGGGAGTGAAAGCCGCCTTGTGCGGCTTTCTGCGTTGGTTCCCGATAGTGGCGGCACTGTTTTTTGCTTCGGGTCTCCAGGCCGGCCGTGACATCGATCAGAATGAGGCACTCAGGTTGGTGGAGCAGGGAGTTGTTTTGCCGCTACAGCGCTTTATCGATGATGCGCAGCAACGCTTTCCCGGGCGTCTGCTGGAAGTGGAGCTGGAGTGGGACGACGACCGGTATGTTTACGAGCTGGAGATAGTCACGCGCAGCGGCATCGTTCTGGAGCTGGATTACGATGCGGTGACCGGAAAGTTACTTGATGTCGATGAGGATGATTGATGCGCGTGTTACTGGTGGAGGATTCCGTGGCCCTGGCCGACAGCCTGTGCGCGGTACTCAAGCAGGCGGGCTTCGCTGTTGATTGGCGCACGGACGGTCGGGATGCGCTTCTGCTCGGGGAGCAGGAACCCTACGATCTTTGCGTGCTGGATCTGGGCCTGCCAGGTATGGATGGGCTGGAGGTGCTGCGCCGTTGGCGTGCTGAGCGGATAAGTCTGCCGGTGCTGGTGCTGACTGCCCGGAGCAACTGGAGCGAGCGGGTCGAGGGACTTCGGGCCGGGGCGGATGACTACCTGACCAAGCCTTTCAACCCCGAAGAACTGGTTCTGCGCGCCCAGAATCTACTGAGACGCAGCCATGGCCATGAGCCCAGTACTTTGCTTGAGGCCGGAGGGTTTGCGTTGGATGAGACCGGTCAGGAAGTCACACTTATTGACGCTGCTCCGGATGGCGCAGAGCCGATAAAGCTGTCGGCCACGCAATTCAAGCTGCTGCGTTATTTCATGCTGCACGCCGGCCAGCTTTTATCCAAGGGCCGTTTGGCAGAGCATCTCTACGAGTATGAGAGTGAGCGAGACTCCAACGTCATCGAAGTACAGATCAACCACCTGCGCAGCAAACTGGGCCGCGAGGTTATCGTGACGCGCCGTGGCCAGGGCTATATCTTCGTCGGATCGCCGCTTTGAACAGTATCGGTCGCCAACTTGGCTTCGGGCTGGTCGCGATCTTGCTGGTTACGGTGGTATTGGTCGGGCAGGGCAGCGTCTGGTTGTTCGACCAGGCCTTGCGGCAATATCTGGCGCGCTCGCTGCAAGTTGAAACCGATAGCCTGTTGGCGGCGATCACCCTGGGGGTGGACGGATTGTATCTTGATCGCACGCGAGTGGATTCGGATTACGATCGGCCTTATTCGGGACGTTATTTCGTTATTGATGCAGATGAGCGCTGGCGCTCGCGCTCACTATGGGACGCACGCCTGCCACTTGATGCTGATGGCTTGCACAACACGCTGGTGGCCGGTCCGGACGATCAGCAATTACTGGTCTGGTCGGGGCGCTATGAAGTGAGCGGCCGACCGGTCGATATCAGTGTGGCTACCGATTATTTGCCGCTATTGCGAGCATTCGATCAGGCCCGTTGGGCTATATGGGCTCTTGGCCTGGTCACCATTGGTTTGGCACTGCTGGTTCAGCGCTGGGTGCTTTATCGAGCGTTCCTGCCCCTGCGCCGCATCCGTAAGGAGCTGGCCGAGTGGCATGTGGGCAAGCGTCTGGACCTGGGGACAGACGTCCCGGAGGAGCTGGAACCCCTGGTCAGTGAAATCAACCATCTGGGTCGCCAGACAGAGCAGATAATCCAGCGCTCGCGCAGTGGTCAGGCGGACCTCGGCCACGCCCTGAAAACTCCGCTGGCAGTCGCCACCACGCTCTTGCAGCAGGCGACAACAAAACCGGACCCAGATACCTTGGCTGAGATCGGTGTGCAGCTGACAGCCATCCGTAATCAGATGGATCGTGCCCTTCAGCGTGCGCGTCTGGCACCCGAAAGCCAGGCGAGCCAGAGGTTCAATGCGGCTCAGGATCTGCCCTGGTTGTTGGACTCCCTGCGCAGTATTCACGGCAGTGACTTGCGACTCGAAACACGTCTGGCACTCAATGCCCAGGCCGAGTGGCCGTTCGAACGGGAGGATATGCTCGAGCTCCTGGGCAACCTGCTGGACAATGCGTGCAAGTGGGCCAGGCATTCAGTCGTGTTGAGCGCGGACCTGGATGCAGGTGGGTTGATGCTGAGTATTGCAGATGACGGTCCGGGCGTGGCGGAGCACGAACGTTCTGCCATTCTGCGCCGCGGCCACCGACTGGACGAGCGCGCCGACGGTGATGGCATCGGCCTGGCTATTGTCAGTGATCTGATCGAGGTCTACCAGGGCCGCCTGGAACTGAAGGACGCGTCCCTGGGAGGTCTTGAGGTCGACGTATTCCTGCCTGCCTCCCGCCGCTAGCAGCGATCAGATGAGAGAGGCATCGATATCCACGAGGAGTAAATGGCGGCTGTCGTCGATGAAAAGGCCAGAGGTAATGCAATACTGGTTGCTGGTCGCGTCGCGGTACCGGCTGGACAGAATGATCCGACTGCCCTGACCGGCTTCAGACAGTATCTGGTAGAAATATGGTCGCCACGACCAGTTGTGGTCCAGGTAGCGGGGGTCCGGCTGCCAGCGTTTCTCGGCCCACTCGTAGTTGGGTGAAATCTGCGTGCCATGGGCATCACAGAGAAAGCAGCGCAGCAACCAGGGATATTGTGCGGGGGAGGGCAGGTCCGCCGGATCCCCACCCTTGGCCAGCCACTCCACCAGCTCCGCGAAAAGATTGCCCAGGGTGCCTCGCAGCTCGGCGAGTTTCTCCCGCTCGGCCAGTTTGCTGCGGGCAAAATCGTCACGCATGCGGGCGAATTCCGTTTGTACGGCATCCGCTGGAAGGAAGTTCTCAGCGGGGTGCGCGAACAGGTAACCCTGCACATATCGTGCGCCGCATTCCAGGGCGAAATGCAGTTCCTGCTCTGTTTCTACGCCCTCGGCAATAATCCAGCAGCCGCTTTTCTCGGCCATCAACGCCAGGGCCTTGACGAAATCGCCGCTGTTGCCCTTGCCGCTGGCGGCGCGGCGGAAGAGTTGTATGTCCAGCTTGAGTATGTCCGGTTCCAGGGCGAGAACTCTATCCAGCATGGAAGATCCCGCACCGAAATCGTCAATCGCGATCCGTATACCCGCCTCACGGTAGCGCCTTACAGCATCACTCAAGTCCTGGATGTTGCCCTGTAGTTCGGTGATCTCGAAGACCACTTGCTCCGGGGGCAGGCCAATCTCCTTGAGTAGCTCCAGACTGGGCAAGGGCTCACCAGGCTTAAGCTGGCTGACCCACAGGGGCGAGATGTTGACGCTGATAAAGCCAGCCGGGTTGTCGCGGAAAGCCTCGAACGCCTGACGACGAATGGTGCGGTCCAACTCCAGCAGGTCAACGGGATCGACACTCGGATCGGTGAACAGCGGACCTGCGCTGACTATCTGCCCCTCATCGTCCTTGAGGCGAGCCAGTGCTTCGTACCCGGCTATTCGGCCGGTGGCGGTATCGATCAGTGGCTGGAAGAAAGGCAGTGGTTGACCATTGAACACAGGAGACTCCATTAACGAGGATAGGCGGCAGCCCATATGCAAGATTATAGCCAGAGACTTGGCTTATTGCTCTGAAGCTGATGTTTCCGCGTTTGCCAGCTCAATTTTGGAGCCTGGGCTGTTTTGCGATGGTGCGTTTTGCAATGTTCTGGTACGCCAATTGCACTGCTGTGGTGAGCTCGGGCGCGCTTTTCGCACTGCATTGGTGCCGAATTGCTTATGCCCGGACTTACACCCTTTTCAACTAACTGAATAAAAAGAGAAAAATCCATCGGATAGAAATATCGCCAGATCGCCTTGTTTTGAGCTCGCGTGCATTTTGCACCAATGATGATCATTTCATGCTTTTTGTGCGTTTATCTGGTGCGCTTCTCGAAAAGAGGCTCAGCTAATGGAAAACCTGCACAGCGCAGTGGAAACACTGATGCACGGCGCAAACACAATGTTTCTTCTTATGGGTGCTGTCATGGTCCTGGCCATGCATGCCGGCTTCGCCTTCCTCGAAGTGGGTACGGTGCGGCAGAAGAATCAGGTAAACGCGTTATCCAAAATAATCAGTGACTTCGCTATTTCAGGTATAGCCTACTTCTTTATTGGCTACTGGATCGCCTACGGGGTGACTTTCTTCCACGGTGCTGAAGCACTGACGGAGCAGAACGGTTATTCACTGGTGAAGTTTTTCTTCCTGATGACCTTCGCTGCGGCGATTCCGGCGATTATTTCCGGTGGCATTGCCGAGCGCGCGCGATTTGCACCACAACTGTTTGCTTCGCTGTTGATCGTCGGTCTGATCTATCCGTTTTTCGAAGGTCTGGTCTGGAACGGTAACTATGGCGTGCAAGACTGGATGCAGTCGACCTTTGGCGCGCCTTTCCATGACTTTGCCGGTTCGGTTGTCGTCCATGCGGTCGGTGGTTGGTTGGCCCTGGGTGCTGTACTGATGTTGGGTGCACGCCGCGGGCGCTATCGCGACAATCATGTCGTCGCCATGCCACCATCGAACATTCCCTTTCTGGCCCTGGGCGCCTGGATACTGACCATCGGCTGGTTTGGCTTTAACGTGATGTCGGCCCAGACCCTGGACGGTATCAGCGGCCTTGTGGCAGTCAACTCGTTGATGGCTATGGTTGGCGGTACACTTGCTGCTCTGGCGGTAGGTCGTTATGACCCTGGCTTTTTGCACAACGGGCCTTTGGCCGGTCTGGTGGCGGTATGTGCCGGATCTGATCTGATGCACCCCATTGGTGCTCTTGCCACCGGTCTGGTGGCGGGTGGTCTGTTCGTCTGGGCCTTTATCCTGACCCAGAACCATCTCAAGATTGACGATGTGCTGGGTGTCTGGCCCCTGCATGGTCTATGCGGGATATGGGGCGGCATTGCTGCGGGCATTTTTGGTGCACAGTCCTTCGGTGGTTTGGGTGGTGTCAGTCTGATGTCCCAGATCGTTGGGTCCCTGGCGGGCGCTGCCTTCGCTCTGGCTGGCGGTGTGTTGGTGTATGGGGTGATCAAGGCGATCACCGGTATTCGTCTGAGTGAAGAGGACGAGTTCATGGGTGCTGACTTGGCTATTCACAAGATTGGGGCGACTGCGGAGGATTGATCTGGTTGAGTATTGGCCTGTAGGAGTTTCCAACCGTCGTCTGATAGCCAGTGCATGGGCGTCGACGGCGGTTGACCTATGCTCGACACGCTACAAGTCGTCCCTGGAAGCTCGACGTTGCACATCCCTGTGCGCCGACGGTCGTGCATAGGTCAACCGCCGCCGACACCCGGATGGCGTGGAGTAAGCTGCGGTAAAGAGCGCTCTTTGCACTTTCTATCAGGCGGGATTGAGCTTGTCTGTCGATTTTGACCTGGCCTCTTCCAGGACCGTCAGAGCACAGGGATGTGCGATGACGAGCCCCAGGGATGGCTAGTAGCGTGTCCTGGAAGAGGCCAGGTCGAAATCGGCACCACACCGATCCAATGCCCACCAACCAGTCCATCTAAACAAAAAAGCCCGAACAGGTGTTCGGGCTCTGTAAGCACTGTTAAAAAACTACATCAAAGGAATGGTGTAATTCACGATCAGGCGGTTCTCGTCGATATCACCTGCCACGTCGGAGCGGACCATCGCGTTACGCCACTGCAGGGCCACGTTCTTGAAGGGGCCGGATTGAATGGTGTAGACGAAATCGATATCCCGTTCCCACTCTTCGCCGGTGCCGGCAGCTCCTAGATCAATATTGTCACCGCTGACATAGCGTACCAGGCCTTTCAGGCCGGGAATGCCATAGGTTGCAAAATCCAGATCGTAGCGTGCCTGCCAGGACTTTTCGTCTGCCCGGGCAAAGTCCAGGATCTGAATGTAGTTGGCAATATAGGGATTGTTCTCGGCCAGGTAGGGGAAGGCGGTGTCGCCGTCGCTGTGCTGGTACCCCAGACGGAAGGTGTGGGCACCTGTGGCAGCCGAGAGCAGGACTGACTTCATCTTGTGGTCGATGTTCAGGGGTTGATTACCGGTATCACTGGTATCGAAATAGGCCAGGTTTACCCCCATTTTCCAGTCGCCTGCAGTAAATCCCTGGAGCACATTGATCATGTTCTGTTCGTAGACATCATCCAACTCACCACGCCACAGACCCAGGGATGTATCGCTCTGAGTGAACTTGTAGGTGCCGCCCAGATAATTGAACTGGTCAGAGGTGCCGCCTACGGTAGCGCCGATATCCTCACGGTTGGTGCTGCCGCGATAATTGACCTCACGCAGCTGACCCAGTTGGACGTTGAGGTTTTCAATTTCGTCGATACTCAACGCGCCACCGGTATAGGTCTGCGGCAACAGGCGAATATCGCTGGCCTGCGCAATTGGAATGGCAGGTACCAGGTTGCCGAGACGCAAAACGCTATTGGAAATCTTTGCCTTGGCGGTGGCCGACGCGTGGCCATAACTGTCGGGGCCTTCGTCACCAAAAGTGTTGGGCAGTAGGCCGGTACCTGCTGTGTCATCGTCAGAGTGGAGCTTCACACCTGTGGCGGCGTACACATCGAGGCCGAAGCCGACTGCACCGGTGGTGTATCCCGATTCAGCGCGGAAGATAAAGCCCTGTGCCCATTCCTCCGCCTTGGATCGACCACCTGGCGGGGTGGATCGAAAGTCCCGATTGAAATAGAAGTTGCGCAGTTGGAGGGAAGCCTTGGCATCGTCGGTAAATCCGGCGGCGCTAGCAGTGCTGCTTAGCGGTGCAATCAAGGCTAGGGCCACAGCTGCGGCCAGGGTATTGGTCTTCACATTCGTCATTATTATTCTCCTGGTGTGATCGGGTGCAGGCCGGTGCTCGCCGGGCGCGGACCAAATAAAGCACTTAAGCAGGAGCCGCTCTGTACGACATTCGTCGAACTGTCACAATACGGACATGTCGGTGACGGTGGTGGGGCTTTGACGGGGGAGTGAAATGCTTGATCTTGACGTCTCGGGACGCCAGAAGGCAGAAACCGAATCACGTGGCGCTGTCTTATTAGACCTTAGTCAGGGGTAGCCCGTTCGAGGATCGAACGGGCAGCAACAGGTTACATACCGTTGGCGAAATCGGCGTTGCTCATATCTATTTCGCCACGCAGGGGCTTCAGCGCCTGTGCATAACGCAGCAGAATATCCAGGTTGTAATGCATGCGATCGCGTATCTTGCGGTCGTCCTCGGAGACGGGCTCAGGCATGTTCATGACCTTTTCCACGTTGCGCACGATAAGGTGCTCGGGGATATAGCACAGGCGGCAGTTCTTGTAGCTTGAGGCGCGCAGTTCGCTGATCGGATACGCACCCCCTATGCCCGCAGATATCCCTCCCAGCATGGCTGGTTTGTGTGCCAGCTGAGCCTTGGTGGCGAAAAGGAAAAAGTTTTTGATCGCCGGGCAGGCCATGCCGTGCCATTCGGGGGCGAGAATCACCAGTGCGTCAGCCTTGGCCAGCTGCTTTTCGAACATGCCCCACGGACCTTCGTCCTCCGCAGGCCACATCGGCAGAGGATAGGATCCAAGATCGATGACCGATACGGCGGCTGCGTCAAGCCCGTGCTGGTTGATCAGGCTTTGACGCATGAAGCGTGCGACCTTGGATGTCTGGCTATTACTGCGGCTGCTGCCGGCGACGATGGCAATATTCAACATGGTGCCTCCCTTGTTTATGTAGGTTTGAATGCTAACTCCGGACCTTTCCAGCCGACAGCGCAAAATCGTGATCGAATATATCGGATTAGTGCGGGTTTCAAGTTGATGTTGAGAGGCTGGAAGCAAAACCTGCAGCGGCTTTGACAGGTTACGGTCGATGCGGCAGAGTACGCGCCCTTCGGCGGGCGGGTCTTTGTTCGCCACGCTTATTCAATCGACCGGGGATTGCGACAATGAACGCAGTAGTGGCTGCCGTAGCGGTTATGTTGATCTTGAGTCTTTGCAGGGTACACGTCGTAGTGGCTCTGATTATCGGAGCTGTTGTGGGTGGCCTGCTAGGCGGGCTAGGTCTGGAGGCGACCCTGGATGCCTTTCAGGGGGGACTTGGCAAGGGCGCGAATGTTGCCTTGAGCTACGCTCTGCTGGGGGCTTTTGCTGTAGCGATTGCCAAGTCGGGTCTGGCCCATGCGTTGGCGGACCGTGCCCTGGGGCTGGTCAACAGTCGGAGTGAGGGTGGTACGGGTTTGCTGACAATGATGCTGTTGCTGGTGCTGCTGGCAGTGGCTATTTCGTCACAGAACATACTGCCCATTCACATTGCCTTTATTCCCCTGTTGGTGCCGCCCCTGCTGTATGTGATGGCGCGGCTACGTTTGGATCGTCGCCTGGTGGCCTGTGTACTGACCTTTGGTCTGATTACCCCGTACATGTTTCTACCAGTCGGCTTCGGCGGCATATTTCTCAATGACATTCTACTGGCCAATGTCGCCGAAAGTGGTGGGAACATTGAGGGAATCAATGTCATGAAGGCCATGGCTCTGCCGGCTCTGGGCATGTTGCTGGGCCTGGTGTTCGCCATTTTTGTCAGCTATAGAGCGCCCCGTGACTACGACGTGCAGGCAGTTGCCGAGGTCGAGCGGTTGGAGAAGGGCTACAACAGGCGATCGCTGCTGGTTGCTCTGGCTGCGGTGGTGGCTGCTTTCGTGGTCCAGTTGTGGCTGGATTCAATGATCATCGGTGCGTTGACCGGTTTCGTGATCTTCTCGCTCTCCGGCGTAGTGCGCTGGCGGGAAGCCGATGACGTATTTACCGAAGGCATGAAGATGATGGCGATGATCGGTTTTATCATGATCGCCGCCGCCGGCTTTGCCGAGGTCATGCGTGCGACCGGCTCGATTCAGACACTGGTCGATAGCTCGGCTGCCATGATTGGCGATAATCGGGCCCTGGCTGCATTGTTGATGTTGCTGGTGGGTTTGCTGATCACAATGGGTATCGGCTCGTCGTTTTCGACCATTCCGATCATTGCAGCCATCTATGTACCCCTTGCGCTGCAACTGGGATTCAGTCCCCTGGCGATTGTCGCACTGGTAGGTACTGCTGCTGCGCTGGGCGATGCCGGCTCGCCCGCTTCGGATTCAACTCTGGGACCGACCGCGGGCCTGAACGTGGATGGCCAGCACAACCATATCTGGGATACGGTGGTACCGACCTTCCTGCACTACAATCTGCCGTTGATCGCATTCGGCTGGTTGGGGGTAATGGTTCTCTGAAGAAGCTGGCTGCCGTCGCCCTGAAAACCAGGACGATGACAGCTTCCCGCTAACTGTCAAACTCTGAAGCGTCCCACAAGCGAGTCGATCTGCTTGCCAAGCTGGGTCAGGTGCGCACTGGCCTGGGCGGTTTGTTCGGCACCATCGGTGGTTTCGCGGGCCAGTTCGGCAGCTTCAGTAACGCTACGGTTGACGTCCTCGACCACGGTGGATTGCTGAGTAGTAGCGCTGGCAATCGAGGCGTTGAGCGCAACCATCTGCTGCATCGACTCAGTGATCTGATCGAGGGCTTCGCCAGCGGCGCGGGCCTGTTGTACGCTGAGTTCGGAGTAGCGATCACTCTCGTTGATAACCTCTACCACAGTGTGCGTATTGGTCTGCAACTTGTTGATCATGGCGTCGATTTCTTCAGTGGACTTCTGGGTGCGCTGGGCCAGGTTGCGTACTTCGTCGGCAACGACCGCAAAGCCACGACCCATCTCGCCAGCCCGAGCGGCTTCAATAGCGGCGTTGAGCGCCAGCAGGTTGGTCTGTTCGGCAATATTGCGGATGACGTCAAGTACCGAAGTTATTTCCTGTGCGTCGGTGGACAGACCGCTCATGTGCTTGACTGCGGTTTTTACACTGTTTGACAGGTGGTTGATCTGCTCGATGGTCTTGCTCACCTGAACGCGGCCATTGTTGGCGCCTTCGTTGGCGTTTTCAACTTCCTGGGCTGCTGCGTTGGCATTCTGAGCCACATCCTGCACGCCGTAGGTGATCTCGTTGACAGCGGTAGCCATCAGCTCCATCTTTTCGGTCTGTTGGGTCATGCCGCGCAGGCTGTTGTTGCTGATCTGGCTCAACTGCTGGCCGGCGCTGGTCAGCTGGCTGGCGCTGTCGCCGAGCTGATGCACAATGGAACGCAGGTTTTCGGTGAAGCTATTGAAATAGGCGGCGATCTGCGCCAATTCGTCACGGGCATCGTCATCAAGCTTGCGGGTGAGGTCAGCTTCGCCGCTGGCGATGTCACGCATGGCGTGGACGACGTTGTTAAGTGGTCGGGAAATGCTGCGTCCGATAATGTAAAGGATCAGCACCATCAGCAGAGTTAGCAGGGTAACGAAAATCAGTGCCTTGATTGCATCGGCGAGGAACTTGGCTTCCATATCCGCAATGAAAATGCCGGTGCCGATCATGTAATCCCATGGCTCGAAATGGGTGAAAGCAGCGATCTTCCTGTGCCCCTCACCTTCGCCGGGATTCTGTCCGGGGCGTGACCAGGTGTATTCGATGAAGGCAGTACCTTGATCCCGGGCCAGTGCAACCATCTCGGTAATGATGTTTGGCCGACCGTCGCTATTGGTGATGGTGGTCAGATCCACACCCTCGGTCTGGGGCGCCATGGGGTGCATGATCATCACGTTGTTCATGTCATTGACCCAATAGTATTCGGTACCGCCGCCGTAGCGCATCGCACGCAGAGCTTCGAGAGCAGCCGTACGGGCCTCTGGGCCGGTCATTTCGCCTGCGACTTCCTTGGCATGGTAGTAGCCAAACATCGTGCGAGCGGACTCGACCAGGTGGGTCGCTTTGGTGATCTCGGCCTGCCGATATTCTGCTTTCAGCGTGGCCAGAGAGGCCAAGGCCAGCACGGTCATGCTTACCAGCGCGACCAGCAGAATAATCCAGATCCGCTGACTGATTTTTATTTTGCGCAGTACGTTCATCTACTACCTCTCCCCGGGACCGTTACCAACAAAGCGCGCAACAGCACTTTGAGGCCAGACACATCTTTTTGTTTTATCGACCAACGACCAGAAAACCTGAGTGTTATTTTGTTGGCAGTTATGATGTCAATTTGACGTTATTCTCGGGCAGATACAATAGCTTGCTGTGGCAAATCACCGATTCATATCAGTATCCATTGGTCAAACACACTGTGGCGAGGCGGCTCAGGTCAGTTCGATCAGCAGTTGCCGGGACTTGACCTGCATGCCTTCGCTGGCCAGCAATTGACTGACCGTGCCGTCCATCTGCGCCTTGAGCGTGTGCTCCATTTTCATCGCTTCCATACGCAGCATGATCTGGCCCTTGATTACCTTGTCGCCTACCGTTGTCAGGACTTCGGTGACGGCGCCATCCATCGGCGCCAGAATGCTGTTGGACCCGGCACCAGAGGCGGCGACAGGTGGTCTGTTGGAAACATCCTCGAATTGCGTATTGCCATGCTGACTATACAGCGCCACCCGATTGCCGTTGATCAGGCAGGCGCGTTTAAAGCGTATGCCGTCAACCTCTAATGTTAGAGCAGTCGTCGTATGCTCGATCACTCGTAGGTGCAGGTTACGCTCGGCGAGAGTGATGTTCAGGCTGCCGGCAAGTCCGTCTCTGCAGGCAGACACTTGAATGGGATGGATTTCACCCGCGTTGAGCAGCAGATAACGGCTGGGAATCGGCGTGGTATTGCTCCACCCCTGCCACTCGAGTGGCACATTACAATGCTGAGCAGAGGCTCGGTATAGCATTGCCGCGGCGATCGCCAGATCCTCTTCGGCCACCGGCTGTGGCGTCAGGCTCGGGTCTGTGTTGAATTGCTCGGTGATAAAGGCAGTGTTGGTGTCTCCCGATGCAAACTGTGGATGGGCCAACAGATTGATCAGAAACCGCTGATTGGCGTTCACCCCCAGCAGTACTGACTGCTCCAGTGCATTGATCAGGCGGCTGCGTGCCTGTTCGCGGGTGGCGCCATGGGCGATGATCTTGGCCAGCATGGGGTCGTAAAAAGGCGTAATCGCCTGACCCTCGCGCAGGCCATGGTCGATGCGTACACCCTCTATATCCGCCGGCTGCCAGAGGTCGACGTGTCCTGTCTGGGGCATGAAGTCTCGGCTAGCGTCCTCGGCATACAGGCGCACCTCGATGGCGTGGCCCTGGAGGCTAATCTGCTCCTGACTCAGCGGCAGTGGCAGGCCAGAGGCTACATCCAGTTGCCAGGCCACCAGATCCAATCCGGTGACCAGCTCGGTGACGGGATGCTCCACCTGCAGACGCGTGTTCATCTCAAGAAAGTAGAACTCGCCAGCGCAGTCCAGCATGAATTCCACGGTGCCAGCGCCGCTGTAGTTGACGCTAGCAGCCGCTCTTATGGCTGCGGCGCCCATGGAGGCGCGCAGCTCGGTTGTAATGACCGGGCAGGGCGCTTCCTCGATGACCTTCTGATGACGGCGCTGCACCGAGCAGTCACGCTCACCCAGGTGCACCAGATTGCCGTGGTTGTCGCCGAAGATCTGGATCTCCACGTGTCGCGGACGGATCAGCGCCCGTTCCAGTATCAGTTCGGCGCTACCAAAGGCACTTTGCGCTTCTGCGCGGGCGCTGCGCAGTTGGTCAGGCAGCTCGGTGAGGTTCTGCACGAGGCGCATGCCACGTCCGCCTCCGCCGGCACTGGCTTTGATCATCAGCGGAAAGCCAATCTTCTTTGCCTCCCGTATCAGGGTTTTATCATCCTGAGCGCTGCCCTGATAACCGGGAATGCAGGGAACGCCGGCCTCGAGCATGGCAATCTTGGACAGACGCTTGCTACCCATGAGTCGAATGGCTTTGGTGGAAGGACCGATGAAGGTCAGGCCGGCATCCAGGCAGGCCTGGGCGAAGTCCGCGTTCTCCGACAGAAATCCGTAGCCGGGATGAATGGCTTCGGCGCCGCTTCGCTTCGCTGCGTCGATGATGGCTGGTATGTTCAGATAGGACTGCACCGCCGGCGACGGACCAATACAGAGAGCCTGATCCGCCATGTGTACATGGCGGCTGTCGGCGTCCGCATCTGAATAAACCGCCACGGTACGGTAACCCAGAGCGCTGGCGGTGCGCATGATGCGGCAGGCGATTTCACCGCGGTTAGCGATCAGCAGCGTTGTAATGCGTGGCATGGGTGCAGGTCCTCAAGGAAAGTGGCTCTAAAAAGCGTCACTGGGGAGCCCAGCCCGGTTTGCGTTTCTGAACAAACGCCAGCGTGCCCTCGGCGGCCTCCTTGCCGGTTACGGCCTCGGCAAACATCTCAGCAGCCTCATCGAGCACATCCCCAAGTGGCTGTTCATTGCTGGTCAGTAGCAATGCCTTGGTTTGCATATTTGCTCCGGGCGCGCAACGCAGAACCTGCTCGAGGCTGGACGCCAGTCTCTGTTCCAGCCGCAGTACGTCTGGCTCGCTGAAATGCACCAGACCCAGGCGCAAGGCTTCGATACCGTCAAAACGCGCCGCAGTCAGTGCCAGTCGGCGGGTATGGGTCAGGCCTATGCGCCGCACTACAAAGGGTGCGATCTGCGCCGGAATAACGCCGAGGCTGGTCTCTGGCAGGCCAAAACGGCAACTATCCAGACAGATGCCGATATCCGAGATCGATGCCAGCCCCAGGCCCCCGCCGAGTACGGCGCCCTCCAGGACGGTAATCAGTACTTGCGGCTGGGATGCGGCTTCCTCCAGCAGGCGGCCAAAACTGCGATTGATGCGGGCCTGCACAGTCTGGTCGCTGCGACGGGCCGTAGCCATGTCCTTTATGTCACCACCGGAGCAGAAATGCCCGCCAGCGCCACGTATTACTATCACGCGCAGGCTTCGGTCCTTGCCTGCAGCCGCCAGCAGGGCGCGCAATTCCTCGAGCATGATGAGGTTCATGGCGTTCCGACTGTCGGCCCGGTTCAGTGTGATATGTAGTACATCATCACTGCGCTCCAGCAGCAGCGTTGTGGCTTCTGGCAGTTTCATCGGTCAGTCCTTGCGCTTGCCGGGCAGGGTGCCCATGAGTTTGCAGATGATGCCCAGCATGATTTCGTCCGCACCGCCGCCAATCGACACCAGGCGCACATCGCGGTAGGCGCGTGCGACCGGGTTGTCCCACATGTAGCCCATGCCGCCCCAGTACTGCAGACAGGCATCGGTTACCTCGCGGCCCAGGCGCCCAGCCTTAAGCTTGGCCATCGACGCCAGCTTGGTGACGTCCTTGCCAGAGACATACAACTCGGTGGCGTTATAGACCAGTGCACGTAGGCACTCGATTTCGGTCTGCAATTCGGCCAGACGGAAATGGATGACCTGGTTGTTGATCAGGGGCTGGCCAAAGGTCTGGCGCTCGCGACAGTACTCGATAGTGTTATTCACACAGGCTTCCAGACCTTTGAGAATGTTGGCCGCACCGAACAGGCGTTCTTCCTGGAACTGCACCATCTGCATCATGAAGCCGGCACCCTCCTGACCGAGCAGGTTGCGCTGCGGTACGCGCACATCGTCGAAAAATATCTGAGCGGTTTCCGAGCTGCGCATCCCGAGCTTGTCCAGGTGTTTGCTCAGTGTTATGCCGGGGGTATTCATCGGCACCATGATCAGCGACTTGTTGCTGTGCGGTTTGCCGTCGGAGGTGTTGGCCAGCAGGCAGATGAAGTCAGCCGAAGGCGAGTTGGTGATCCACATCTTGCTGCCGTTGATTATGTAGTCATCACCCGCCTTGCGCGCGGTGGTTTTGATGCTCGCCACATCCGAGCCGCCACCGACTTCGGAAACGCCGATGCAGCCGACCATCTCGCCGGCAATGGCCGGGCGGAGGAACTCGTCACGCAGGGCATTCGAGCCGAAACGGGCCAGGGCAGGGGTACACATGTCGGTCTGTACCCCGATGGCCATGGGGATTCCACCACATTGGATGGTACCGAACTCCTCTGCGGCGACTACCGAGAAGCTGTAGTCCAGGCCCATGCCTCCGTAGGCTTCGGGCTTGGATATGCCGAGCAGACCCAAGTCGCCGGCCTTGCGGAAGATATCGTGGATCGGAAAGCCGCCGGCTTCCTCCCACGTGTCGACGTGGGGATTGATCTCCCTATCGATGAACTGGCGCACGGTACGGCGCAGTGCTTCGTGTTCCTGTGTCAGTATCATGCTGATTCTCCGATTAGAGGCGGGCTACGCCGAAGGTGTTGGGGTTCAGTGTTCGCAGCTCGGCCTCGGCGCAGATTGACAACAACAGGCCGAACAGGTGACGGGTGTCCCGCGGGTCGATCAGGCCATCATCCCAGAGGCTGGCCGTGCCATAGAGGGCTGTGGACTGGCTATCGAGTTTCTGGGCGGTCGCCTGTTCGATCATGTCGAGCATCTTCGGATCCGCGGTCTTGCCCTCGCGAAGGTGCTTGTCCTCGGTGACAATACGCAGCACCTTGCCGGCCTGGGCGCCACCCATGACGGCGGTGCGGCTATTGGGCCAGGCGAAGATAAAACGCGGATCCAGTCCGCGTCCGCACATGGCGTAATTGCCGGCGCCATAGGAGCCGCCTACCACCAGGGTGAGCTTGGGTACACGGGCGTTGGCCACCGCCTGGATCATCTTGGCCCCGTGCTTGATTACCCCCTGTCGTTCGGCCTCGGTGCCGACCATGAAGCCGGTAGTGTTGTGCAGAAACAGCAGCGGCGTGTTGCTCTGGTCGCAAAGCTGGATGAACTGCGCCGTCTTGGCCGCGCCCTGGGGCGTGATCGGGCCGTTGTTGCCGATCAGACCGCAGCGCCGCCCATAGATGCTCAGGTGGCCGCAAACTGTCTGTTGGTCAAAGGCATTCTTGAAGTCCAGAAAGCGCGAGCCGTCGGCGATACGAGCAATGATCTCGCGTACGTCGTAGGGCTTTTTCGGGTCTGCGGGCACGATCCCGAGTAGCTCTTCAACGGGGTAAAGCGGCTCTTCCCAGTCAAGCGCTGCAGTGACCGGCAGGCGGTCATTCCACGGCAAGCTGGCGACGATGTCGCGGGCCTGCCGCACGGCGTCGGCATCATCCTCTGCCAGATACTCTGCAGTGCCGGCCGTTTGCGCATGCATTTCTGCACCGCCCAATTCTTCCTCGGTAGCGATCTCGCCAGTTGCTGCCTTGAGCAGCGGTGGGCCGGCGAGGAACATTTTCGCCTTGCCTCGCACCACGACCACGTAGTCCGAGAGGCCAGGCTGGTACGCCCCGCCTGCGGTACTTGAGCCGTGCACAATAGTAATCTGGGGAATACCCGCAGCGGAAAGCCGTGCCTGGTTGGCAAAGGTCCGCGCCCCCTCGATAAAGATGTCCGCGGCATAGGCCAGGTTGGCGCCGCCGCTTTCTGCCAGGGTGATTACCGGCAGTTTGTTTTCGGCGGCGATCTGCTGCAGTCGCAGGGATTTCTTCAGACCGCTGGGCGAAATGGTGCCTCCCTTGATCGCGCTGTTGTTGGCGATGACCAGGCAGCGCACGGTACTGACATAACCAATGCCGGCGATCAGTCCGCCGCCGGCCAGGGTGCCGTCCTTGTCGTCATGCAATTTGTAGCCCGCTAGCGGGCATAGCTCTATGAAGGGTGCTCCGGCATCCAGCAGCAGGCCCAGGCGTTCGCGGGGCAGTAGCTGGCCGCGTTTTTCGAACTTGGTCTTGGCCTCTCGAGCCTTGTCCAGTACCCCACGTTCGACCGTCCGGAAGCTCTCGATTGCTGTCAGCATTGCCTCGCGGTTGACGGCAAAGTCGTCATCATTGGGGTTGAGCAAGGATTCGATGGCAACCATGGTCAGTCCTTTGTCTTCAGAATGTCGGGCGTAACCGCGCGGTGAAAGCCCTCGAAGGCGGCATTGTTCTTTGCTGGCGGCAGAGGCCAGGCGCCGCTGCCCTGACTGGCGGCGCCATCGATGCGCAGGCTGGTACCACTGATAAAGGCCGCTGCGGGGGAGAGCAGGAAAACAATCGCCGCGGATACTTCAGCCTCGGTACCGAGACGCTTGAGTGGCACGCTGTCCTTGAGACGCGGAATGATTGCCTTCATGGCGCCGTCATAGGTATCCATACCGCTGGAGGCAATCCAGCCGGGGGCCACGGCGTTGACGTTGACCCCCGCATGGGCCCACTCGAAGGCGGCGGTCTTGGTGAAGTTGTCCATGCCGGCTCGCGCCGCTCCAGAGTGCCCCATGCCCGGCATACCACCCCACATGTCGGCCAGCATATTGACGATGCGCCCACCGGTGCGGCTCATGCTCTGATTGAATACTTCGCGGGCAACCAGGAAACCACCTACCAGGTTGGTGCGTACCACGGTCTCGAACCCTTTCTGGTTGATAGCTGCCAAGGGGGAGGGGTATTGACCGCCCGCATTGTTGACCAGGCCGTGAATCGGGCCACACTCCGCTATGACGTCGGCAACCATCTCTCGTACCTTGTCCTCCTCACGGATATCACAGGCGCGCCAGATAACCTTTCCGCCGTCGGCGGTTATTTCATTTGCAATGGTCTGCAGTTTCTCTGGTTTGCGACCGACAAGTACGACGCGGGCACCCAGGGCTGCCAGTTCATGGGCGGTACAGCGCCCTATGCCGCTGCCGCCACCGGTCACGATTATGGTCTGACCGCTGAATAGATCAGGTCTGAAAATGCTTGCGTAAGTCATTAAATATTATCCAGTTGTTCGGCAAGATTAGCGGGGATGGTCACCGGCATTTGTAGGAGCTGTTGGGCAAATGCCTTGCCCTGAGGATCAATACGCAGGCTGGCGACGCCACCGCCACCAAGACTGTTTTCCAGCAAAAAATTGAGACTGTGGCTGCCGGGTAGATACCAGCGGGTGACCTGTCCCAGATCTGAATCCAGCACATGGGCCATCCACTCGGCTACCGCGGTTTCGCTCAGGCTAGCGGCGATCCAGGGCAGGAACTCTACTTGACGTGCCATGACCCCGATATTGCTGTGGTTACCCTTGTCACCCGAGCGCGCTACCGCCAGACGAATCAGTGGTACCTGCAGATCTGGGCTACCAGAGGGCGCGGGCACAGCAATTTCATGCTGGTGGGAGTGGCCGCTGCGCGGCGAAGAGGCGTCAGAAGCAGGCAGAACGACGGGCAGCACGTGACCGTCAATATTCACCCCGAGCTCGCATACAGATTTCTCGACCATAAAAGAGAACAGCCGGATCATCGGATATACAGTGGGGCGGCCGCCCACAATGCCGGTCAGCCCCGGCGCCATTCCGGTGGCCGCCTGGGCAATCTCGCGGGAGAACAGCACCAGTGCTTCCTTGCGTGCATGGCTGACCGCGATCTTGATGACCACTTCGCGGGTATCTGAACGCTTACCATGGGGCCCATAAGTCGCTTCACTGCCGAGCAGCTCTACGCTTATATCGCGATAGTCATCCCAGCCACGTTGCATGAACATCTCGCGTGTTCTGGACACAATCGCCTGGCTGACCCGCTGCGCCTTCGCAACCGCATCTATGCCGGCCATCAGGCAACTGGCGGTACATTTGAAGCCGTCTGGCCAGGTCGCACTAACCTTGTATTGACTGGTTGGAGCGTGTCCGCGGGCACCGCAGACACTGACTCGGTTCAGGGCTTGTTGCTTCAAGGTAACTGCAGAAAAATCACATATCACATCGGGCAAAAGATATTCGTAGGGGTTGCCGATCTCGTAGAGCATTTGTTCACCGACACTCAAGGGGTTTACCACGCCCCCGGTACCCGCATGTTTGGTAATCACAATGTTTCCCGCGGCATCGATCTCGGCTATCGGAAAGCCGATGTGTTCATAGTCGGGGACGCTTTCCCAGTCGGTAAAGTTGCCGCCGGTGCACTGGGCTCCGCACTCGATCAGATGGCCGGCCAGGGCTGCCTGGGCGAGAAGATCGTAGTCATCCCAGGCCCAGCCGAACTCGTACACCAACGGCGCGCTGACCAGCGCACTGTCAACTATGCGACCGGTGATTACGATGTCGGCGCCACCAGCCAGAGCTTCAACGATCCCTGGTGCACCGAGATAGGCGTTGGCTGATACACACACCGGGGGCAGCGGCGCACCGGTAAACATATCCTGCGCACCCTCCTTGGCCATTCGCGGCAGTTGCGCGCGCAGATCGTCGCCTTGCAGTACCGCGATTTTCAGGTTCACTCCGGCATGCTGGCAGGCGGCTTGCAGCATGGTTGCGCAGGCTTGAGGGTTGATACCGCCGGCATTGCTGATGACCTTGGTGCCCTGGCTGGCCAGCGTTGGCAACAGTGGCGCGAGTACCTCGACAAAGTCCGTGGCAAAGCCGGCCCCGGGGTTTTTCATCTGCGCGCCGGCCATGATCGACATGGTGATCTCGGCCAGATAATCAAACACCAGATAGTCGAGCTGGCTGTCTGGACCGGCCAGGTTGACCAGTTGGGCGGCTGCATTGCTGGTGTCGCCCCAGAAGGCGCTAGCGCAGCCGATACGGATGGTTTTATTCATATGCCTCTCCGTGTACGATTTCATCACCTTACCAAGCAAGCGCTTGGTTTGAGAAGCGTCCGCGGTCATGCTCTGAAAGGCGCACTGACGTTTGGCGTAAATGCCCTGTTTTTATCTTGGAAAAAAGGACCCTATGCCGTCTCATTCAGCATTACCCGATGCGGACATCCGTACATTAATCGATTCGGGATTGATCTCTGATCCGGCAACGCCCCGCGGCAAGCTACTGCAGGCAGCTGCCCACTTGTTCAGCACCCGAGGTTTCGATCGGACCACTGTCAGGGATCTTGCTGCCAGGGTAGGCATACAATCGGGCAGTCTTTTTCATCACTTCAAAAGCAAGGACGACATCCTGCGGGCCGTGATGGAGGAGACCATCCACTACAATCTGGCGTTGATGCGCGCTGCACTGATAGATCTGGATAATCCGCGGCAGCGATTGAAGGCATTGATTCTTTGCGAGCTTCAAGCGGTCAACGGCGTTAGCGGGGAGGCCATGTCGGTTCTGGTATACGAATGGCGTTCGCTGTCCAGGGAGGGCCAGCAACTGATATTGGGTTTGCGGCAGATTTACGAATCGATCTGGCTGGAGGTCCTTGAGGGGGGCTTCGATGCAGGTATCGTCAGGGTACAGCCAGCTATTCTGAGACGGCTGTTGACGGGCGCCTTGTCCTGGACGATTACCTGGTACAGGCCAGAGGGTAGCCTGACGCTGGACGAATTGGCCGAACAGACACTGAAAATGTTGGCTGCAGATGAGGAACACTCAACGAATAAAGAGTAAACTCATTGCACAGGCCATTAGCCATCAGGCGAAATAACAAGATGCGCTCACCATTCTATTCCTTCGGGCTCTGCTGCCTGCTTGCCATTGCGCTGGCTGGCGTTCTGGGTGTGGCCCCGGTTCAGGCAGAGCCGCGGGAAGTCAGAGTTGGCGGTTATCTCTTTCCGCCGTTCGCGGAGCAGAATGCTGACGGCGAGTGGTTCGGCCTTACCGTCGATCTGATCACGCAGCTGAATGCTGCTCAGCAGAATTATCGATTCGTCTTCCTGCCTACCTCTGCTACCCGCCGTTACCATGACTTCGATAATGAGCGTTTCGACCTGATGTTCTTCGAAAGCCCGCATTGGGGGTGGCAGGACAGGCATGTGGTCAGTTTGCTTGGCCCCCCTGTTGGCGGCGAGGTCTTCGTTGCCCAGTCTCGGCCAGGGCGTGACCAGAGCTACTTTGCAGATCGCGAAGACAAGCGCGTTGCGGTGTTCAGTGGCTATCACTACCACTTTGCCGATTACAATCCGAGCAAGCAGTATTTACGCCGGGAACACAACGCAATTATTACCTTTTCCCAGGAGAGCAGTTTACAGATGTTGCTCAGGGAACGAGTGGAACTGGCCGTTATCCCCCAGGCTTTTCTTGAGCGCTATCTGAACGAAAACCCGCAATACCGGTCTCAACTGCTGATCGCCTCCGAGCCGGACCAGTATTACCGTCATATTCTTATAAAGCGCAAACTCAGCGAACCCAAGCTGGCCTATATGACGCAACTGCTGGATCGTCTGGAAGAGGAGGGCAAAATGCAAAGATTGCTTGTCCGTTACGGTCTGCTAGGCTCGAATTAGACGTTGCACCTGCCTGCTGTTTACTACTCTTGGCTTCCAATGCAGATAAGCTAGAATATCGCGCGTCATAACTCGTAATCCTGGTTGCCAGGACAAGCCACGCTTTTACTATTCTTACCGTTCCGTTCAAAGGACTCCCAATGCTGTCAGTATTCAAACATTCCTTTCTTGCTGCGTTGCTTGTTGCCTGTGTGCCTTTTTCCGGCCAGGTGCTGGCTGGCGGATCATCTGGCGATCAGAAGCAACCCCGTGTTACCAAGGTCAATTCCAAGGTAGTGGTAGGCTGGATTGAAAAGGGACTGATCCTGCCGGAGCATACAACGGTCAAGATAAAGGTTGATTCCGGCGCGCTCACCTCTTCAATGCACGCAGTCAATATCGACTTTTTCGAGCATAAGGGTAAGTCCTGGGTACGCTATGACGTGCCCGTCAAAGATGCTGATACCGGGAAGCGGGTGACGATGAAGTTCGAGCGACCTGTATACCGGCGCATCCTGGTGCGTGGCGCTGGTGGTGAGGATCGTCGTCCGGTGGTCAAGATGAGCATGTGCATTGGTGGCCAGATCTACGAGGAGCAGTTTTCCTTGCGTGACCGCGGTGACATGACTTATCCGGTTTTGATTGGCCGTCGCACCATTGAGCACATAGGCCTGATCGATGTATCGCGGACTTTCATGGTCAAGCTCGACTGCCCGTCTACGGCCGAAGATGACGAGCGTGACAAGCAGAAGCGTATGCGCGATGACGAATCGATGGTAGACGATACTGAAGTGGGTAGTCCCGAGCAGGTCGAGGAAGAGTACGAAGAGTAAGCTTCCTCGCTGCTACCTGATGTGGCTACCACATCAGGTCGTCGGGCACCTGGAAGGCAGCGTAGGGATCATCCTCTTTGGGTTCCTGGCTTTCCACCCTGGCAATGTGCACCGGCCACTGCGGTGCGCGTTCGCTGACCTTGGCCGCAATATCCAACGGTATCAGTTCAAAGGTCCCGGATAGACGCACAACGCCCAACTGACCGCGGCTGAGCTTGCCGAATTGTTCTTCAGTCACATAGATCTTCTTGATCTTGTTCTTGTTGGCGAACTGGTAAGGCGTTTCGCCATTGGTACGGTCCAGCTTGTTCTGATCAATCAGTTGGCGGGCTTGCGCCTCGCCTTCCTTGCGGGCGGCCTCCACCTTGCGCTGCTGATTCAGCTGACGGTCACGTTCGGTTTTTTCCATGCGGGCCTTTTCAACTGCCGCGGCTGCGTTCTGGGCTTTCTCGGGTTCTGTTTTGGCCGATTTCTTCTTGGCGCGTTGGGCCTGCTTGAGCTTTTTCTCGTCGACCAGTCCGGACTTGAGCAGTTGGGCTTGCAGTGAATTGACCATGCTTGGGACTACCTATAAATCGGGCGGAAATTGAGCGGGATATTTTAGCCTTATTCGCTGTCTTTTTCCTGTCTTTCCTTCTCTTCAAGTTCGGCCTGGCGGGCCTTGATGAGGCGCATTTTTTCTTCGCTGATGGGCATTCTGTAAGCAGTTATGTACACTTTGTATAGTGTGCCGAGCACAGTAAGCACGGCTAAAGCTATGAAAATCCAGCCTACAATTGGCATTAGAGATGTCCTTCACGGAGGATGGGCGTTGTATCCATCATGCGGAACGCATCAACACAAGGCAACCTATGCTTGCAACTGAGCTGGTTACTGATCTTCAGTCCCTGCTGCCTATGCTCTGGCTTAACCCGGGCTTGCGAACGCTGGATGATCCCTTTGACCCGCAGTTGGTCGATCAGGCTCAACAGCGAATGCGACGGGCAGGGGCTTTGCTTGCGCGGGTGATACCCGAGCTGGAGGGGACCGAGGGTCTGATTGAATCACCACTATTGGATGCGGCGGCGTTGCGCGATGCTCTAGGGGGGCAGTCCACCTGGCTGTTCAAGGCCGACAATCGCCTGCCCCTGGCCGGCTCCGTGAAGGCGCGTGGTGGCGTACACGAAGTTCTGGAATTTGCCGAAGCCACAGCACTTGCGCACGGTTGGAGTGGTGAGGACTTTGCCGAGTTGGCGTCGCCGCGGTGGCGCGAAACCTTTGCGGCCCATCGATTAGTGGTCGGTAGTACCGGGAATCTGGCAATCAGCATTGGACTGATGTCCCGAGCGTTGGGTTTCCAGGCCCAGGTGCATATGTCCCGTGAGGCGAGTGAATGGAAAAAGTCCTTACTGCGTGATCAGGGTGTGGAGGTCATCGAGCATGATGGCGACTATGCGGCTGCAGTCGCGGCGGGTAGATCCAGCGCGCAAACGGATCCGCAGGCACATTTTGTCGATGATGAGCGCTCGGTGTCGCTGTTCTGTGGTTACGCAACGGCAGCGCAGGAGCTTGCCAGACAACTGCAGGAGGCGAGTATTGAAGTGTCCCGGGAGCGACCCTTGATGGTGTATCTGCCATGTGGTGTGGGCGGCGCGCCGGGCGGGATCACTTACGGGCTCAAACAGACATTTGGCGATGCGGTGCATTGCTGGTTTGCCGAGCCGCTGGCCTCGCCCAGCGTGCTGCTGCAGATGGCGGCGGGCGCTGACCAGAGAATCTCGGTTTACGATCTTGGGCTGGATAACAAGACCTTTGCCGATGGTCTGGCGGTAGGGCAAGCGTCAATGATTGCTGCGGCCTGCATGCAGGACCGGCTTTCAGGTGTATTTACTGTTGGCGATTCAGCCCTGATTTATTACCTGAGGGCTGCCTGGGAGATGCTCGGAGAAAAAATCGAGCCCTCGGCTGCCGCCAGCTTTGCCGGCCCCGGCTGGCTTACAGGCTCAGCCGCTGGCGCTGAATGGTGCGTTCGTCATCGGGTTGATCCGGGTGCTGCGACGCATCTGCTATGGAGTACGGGGGGGAATCTGGTGCCCCAGGAACAATTCCAGGTGTGGCTCGATAGCTGACCAACAAGCGTTACGCTAGCGGTTGGCGAAAGCATCCATTAGCGCGTGGTCCTTGCCGTAGGGGTCCTGGGTCAGAAGCAGCCGACCCTTGTCGTCTGCTTCGGCCGTCCAATAACCCAGCACCACCTGGGGTCCATTGCCGATCGCTACCTGGTGGGTCAGACCACTGGCCCGCTGGCGTTCGATCTGTGCGCGCTTGCTGTCGCTCAGACGGCTGAACATGCTGCTTGCCAGAATATCGACCCCTTCTACTCGAACACATCCGGAACTCAGGTTGCGCTGTACGCGGGAAAAGAGCCGTCGGTTTGGCGTGTCATGCAGATAGATGGCATGGGGGTTGTCAAAGCGAAACACGACCTGGCCCAAGGGATTATCGGGGCCTGGGGGCTGGCGTAGCATCAGTCCCCGTGGGTCGTGCCAATCGATGCTATGCGGGTCCAGGAGGTTGCCCTGGTAGTCGATAACGATCAGATTCTTGCGCTCTAGATACCCAAGGTCCTTGCGTATTTCGGGAATCATGTCCTCCCGGCGAATAGTCGGAGGAACCGTCCAGTTGGGGTTCAGCGTAATGCGATCCAGGCGCGAGACGATGGAGGGGGTATCACGGCCGGGCCGTCCGGTGATGACGTTGGTCTGCCATATAACCTCGCCCTGCCGGTAGTGGCGCAACAGGTTGCGTGCGCTATTGACCAGCAGTACATCATCCTCAAGCAGGGAGTTGATCCACCTCAGGCGCTCCAGATTGATTCTGGCAATATCCAGGCGCTCCCGGGTTGTCATGTTCAGCGCTGCGAGGCTGTTGGGACCGAGTACGCCGTCTGCCTTGAGTCCATGATCCGACTGAAAATGTTTGAGTGCTTGCTCCAGTCTTGTATCGAGCATCTGCGCGGCTTCGGCTTGCTGCACCTGAGTACCTGGGTCGGCAGCTGGGTCAGTGGTGGAGAAAGGCGGCGCGTCGATCGAAGCTAGCTCGCTAAGGTACCCTGCTGATTCCAGACGCTTGGTCAGCAGAGGCAAGCGTGGGTCGTGGCCGCCGGGTCTGACCAGGTCACCGGCGGTGATGTGAGCATATTCCGGATTTTCGTCACGCAGTCGGATGTAGGCGTTACGTAGATCGACATAGAGATCGAGTTTTGGGCGGGCCTGATCGAACGCAGCGTGGACATCAACCAGGCCAGCGCGGGTCCATTGCATAATGAGTGGTTCGGCGGACCTTGTCTCCGCCCGTTGCCACATGGGCTCATACGCCTGTTGTTCGAACCGTCCTGTACCCAGGTGCTCAAGAGCCAGCAGAAATTCACTACTGAGGCGCAGTTCGGCGCAGGTATCCAGGGCGCCTGTGACTTGCCGATGGAAAGGGTAATCTTCAACTACCAGACCATCATCGGCGAGCTTTTCCAGCTCTTCATGTAATGCATCAAGCCGACTCTGGCTGTCCCACATTGGAGCGAAATCGCTGTGTTGGTAAAGCTGGGCGAGCCCCGTTGTTATGTCAGCAGTACGTAGATGGGCAAGGTGAGGGCAGGCTTCTGACAGTGTCAGTGCCGGCGCGCGCGCGCTCTGCTCATCGTCCATGGGTGGAGGAGTTGGGGCTGGTTCGCCGGTTTGTTCATTACTGATGTGGCCACTCAATAATCGAGATATGTCACTCTGACTGGCAGCCACAGCCGATACAGTCGTACCCATTGAGGCGACGAACAGTACTGTACAAATCTTGAGCAAAAGGTACCCTCCCAACAGGCGACCGCTAACAGGTCATGAGAAAATGGCCTCGTGGCTATTACTCACAATTGCCGATAGTGTTTATTTTTACAGAGTAACAGACCATCTGCAGGGTCTATCGTTCTGTTTTTTTTGAATTTTTAACGCCCCGTCTTCCAAACGGGTCGAGGGGGATCATCCGATGCTGACCAGATTGCGCCGCGCTGGCGCCATGGTAATCATATGCCTTTCTGCAAGCGCAGGTTCGGCCCACGCGGTGACCGGCTCGGCCTCTGTTGGAATGCCGCTTGCCGCCCAGTTGGCAAGTGTCGCGCCCGACCTTGATACTGCAGTGCTCAAGAAAGCCGTCTCCGCCATGGAATGTGCCGTAGCCAGCGGTGCCGATCCCGCGGCTCGCCTCGCGGTAATCGATTTTTCCAAGCCCTCTGCCGAGCAGCGATTGTGGATATTTGATTTGCAGCGCAAGAGCTTGCTGCTGCAGGACCTGGTTGCCCACGGTTCTGGCTCGGGTGACAACTATGCTGCCGCTTTTTCTAATATCGAGGGCAGCCACCAGTCAAGCATTGGCCTGTTTCGTACCTCGGAAAGCTACACCGGACGACACGGTTACTCCCTGCGCATGGACGGCCTGGAAGCAGGCATTAACGATCTGGCGCGTCAGCGGGCCATCGTTATACATCCTGCCGATTATGTGGATCCTGCCTGGGTAGAGCGATATGGCCGGATTGGACGTAGCCAGGGTTGTCCCGCAGTGCGTCCGGAGGTCTCGAAGATGGTGGTCGATAATCTCAAGGGTGGCCAGTTCATGTTCTCCTACTATCCTGACGAGCATTGGTTGGCGACTTCGGAGTTCCTCAATTGCCCGCAGCGCGGCAAGTCCTTGCTGGCTGCCAGAGCCGAGTAATTATCCGAAAGTCGCTTTTCACCCAGGCGGCGACGTATCGGAAAACCAGCCCTGACAAGACGCAGTCTGACGTTGACTGAAGCGCTCAGGGACGCATGGACTGGTTGAGCATCTGCAGTGTGTAATTGACCTGTGTTTCAAGTTCGGGTCGGTTGGGTTCCATTTCGGCGGATTTGCTGCTCTGCATGATCACACCGTGCAATGCGCCACGCAAAAAATAGGCTGTCATAAGCGGGTCAGCGACACGCTCGCGGCTCAGGCTACCGTCGGCCACACCCTTGTTAAGGGCACCAATCATTATATTCATCGCTTCGACGCCGCAGGCCTGCAGCGCCTTGCTCTGCTCATCCTCCTCGGCCAGGTGCTCAAAGGTGCTGGCCTTGGTGAGTACGTCGAAGTAATCGGGCTCTTCCACACTGAAGAGGTAGTAAGCCCGGCCAATATGGCCGATCTGCTCGGCACCCAGATCGGATTGCTCTACCGCCGCTTCGAAGCGATCGCGCAGCGCTCTTCCAGCACGTAGCATCAGGCCTCGCATGATTGCGGCCTTGTCCTTGAAGTACACATAAAGCAGGGCGCGACTCAATTGAGCTGTTCGTGCGATTTCGTCCATAGAGCTTTTTTCAAATCCCTTGGCAAAGAATACCAGCTCGGCCGCGTCCAGAATGCTGTCGCGGCGGTCCTGCTTTTCTCTCTCTCTACGTTGGTCGAGGCTCATGATTTCCCACTGTGCGTTGGTTACAAGTGACATTGTGCGAGTGCGTTGACAAACTGTCAATAAATGACATTATGTTGAAAACGTCCTGCATAAAAACGGAGCCGACTGTGGCCACACACCTGGAATTATCGCCTTTTCTGCCGCGCTTAGTAGTGGTCGCCTTAATGGTTTTGCTGGCTGGTTGTAGCGAAGATGGCACCGTCGAAGCATCCTCCGGGTTAGAGCGAGCCGTCGCCGTCAGGGCTGCGCCTGTGACCATGACTGTCGATGCAGAACCACTGCGTTTTGCGGGGGTTGTCCGAGCTGGACAGCGGGCACAACTGACCTTTCAGGTTGGTGGGATCTTACGCACTCGCACTGTGGAAATTGGCCAGGCGGTAGAGCAGGGCGAGGTGTTGGCCACGCTCTACAATCCGGAGCTGGAGCCTGCAAGGAATGCCTCCCGGGCCAGGCTTCAGGAGCTCCAGGCACAGGCAGAGCAAGCGCGGCGTGAAGCGCAAAGAAGTGATCAGTTGTTCGAGCGGGGCGTTATTTCAGCTCAGCAGCGTGAGCAGCAGCAAGCGCGTTTGGATGCTTTCGAAGCAAGCGTCAGCAGCGCCCGGGCATCCCTTCTTCAGACACAACAATTGCAGGGCGAAAGCCAGCTACGGGCGCCCTTTGCCGGGCGTGTGGAGGCGCTCCTGGTAGAGCCCGGCGAATTTATTGCACCCGGACAGCCAGTGATGCGATTGGCAGCGGCTGGAGACCTTGAGGTGGAAGTACTGATTCCGGGGCATATGCTGGAGGGCCTCAGCGTGGGTCAGCAGGTTTCGGTGTGGCATGGCCTGGCGGATACGCCTGTTCAAGGACGTGTAAGCGAAATAGGGCAGGGTTCGTCACAGGGCAGCGCGCTTTACCCATTGGTAGTGTCGCTTGAGCAAGCAGGCGCACGTACTGGTGACGGGGTTGAGGTCGGGATCGGCCAGCCATCAGGCGGCGCGTTGAATGTACCCCTGGCGGCAATCATGCGCTGGTCGGGCGTTACCGGTAGCGCCGACAGGCAGATGGTCTATCGCGTTACCGACCAGAGAGCCGAGCGGGTGGCGGTTGATGTTGAGGCCCTGCGTGGTGAGTCGGCGGTGTTGCGCGGCGACTCGCTTAAAGAGGGCGATATGGTGATCTACGCTGGTCTCACACGCCTCTCTGACGGCGACACTGTCGAGTTGCTACCATGAATCCGGCGACCTGGGCGCGTCCGCGACTGATTGGCCTGGTGGTGGTCATGCTTTGCCTGTTGGGAGTGGCTTCCTATCTGACCATGGCGCGACAGGAGGACCCCAGTTTTCCCTATCGCGCTGGGTTGATCACGGTGGTTTATCCCGGTGCCATGGCCGAGACAGTCGAGCGCCTGGTACTCGAGCCTCTTTCCGACGAGCTGACCCAGGTCGAGGAAATCGAGTATTTCAACGCGACTGCACGCACGGGCGTGGCGCTCGTCAATATCAGCTTTGATGACTCCATTTACGACACTGATGCTGGCTGGGACCGGGTTCGGCAGGCAATCACCCGGGCTGAACTCGAATTTCCGGAGGGTGTCGCAAGGATCGAACTGGATGATCGGCTGATCGATATTCCAGCGATCGTGCTCTCGGTACGCGGTAGCCCTTCGCTAGTCGAATTGACCGACGCAGCCGAGCGGCTCAAAAGCAATCTGACTGACCTGCAGGGTTTGGCGCGGATTGAACTTGAAGGGAGCGTTGATGAACAGATAACCATTGCCCTGCGCGATGCGCAGATGGCACGCCTGGGTATTTCTGCCGGCTATCTCGGAAATATCCTGGCCGAACGCAATCAGGTTATTCCCGGTGGCTTTGTTATAGCTGATGGCAAGCGGCTAGGGCTGTTGCCCAACAGTGAGTTCATTAGCATCGAGTCATTGCGTGGCACCCAGATTCCGTTACCCCAGGGCGGTAGTGTGCCCCTTGAGACCCTTGCCGATATCTGGCGTGGACCGCTGGAACCGGCCCAGCCCAAGGCCTGGTTTGACGGAGAACAGGCTGTGCTGGTGTCGCTGACGGCAGTCCGCGGACAGGAGGATGCGATCCGCTTCGGGGAGAGGGTTCGGGAGCGTCTGGCGACCCTCAGGCCCGACTTTGCACCCCTGCTGATCGATGAAATGTTCTTTCAGCCTGATCAGGTGAAAGAGCGTCTGGATGGGCTGGAACTGAATCTGCTGGGCAGCGTGCTGATCATTGTGCTGGTGGTATTTATTGGTATGGGCTGGCGCATGGGGTTGCTGGTGGCGGCGATGCTGCCGATGGTGGCATCGATCAGTCTGGGTATCTATGACCTGGCTGGTGGCATCCTGCATCAGATCGCAGTCATCGGTATGGTTATCTCCCTGGGTATTCTGATCGACAATGCGATCGTCATGGTGGAGAACATTCAGGATCGCTTGAATCGGGGTGAGTCTCGGGAGCAGGCGGTTTACGGTGGTATCCGCGAGCTGGCCGGGCCACTTGGTGCATCCACGGCCACTACGCTGGCGGCCTTCACGCCGTTGTTGCTGGCCAAGGGCGGAGCGGCGGACTTTACCCGTGGTATTCCGGTCATGATCATGCTCACGCTGAGTGTCAGTTATCTGCTTGCGGTGGGTGTTGCGCCGTTGCTGGCCGGTCGCTTTCTCAAACCGGCGGTCCGGCGGAGTAGTCCGGGTATGACGCGATTTAGCCAGGCATTGGGCCGGGCCAGTACAGCGGCGCCGTGGTGGGTGATAGGCCTTGGACTGCTGAGTGTTGGAGCGAGTATTTCGCTGGCGCCGATGGTCAAGCAGCAGTTCTTTCCCAATGCTGACCGACCTGTGGTTGTGGTCGAGCTTTATATGCCTGAGGGCACCGACCAAAAGCGTACTGAATCCGTATCGGCGGACCTGGAACGAGCCCTGCGTGGTCAGGCGAATGTCGAGGGGGTCCATCGTTTCGTGGGCTCCTCCGGCCCGAGCTTCTACTACAATCTCTTGCGCTCGCCCCAGGCCCCAAATCGAGCCAGGCTGGTGGTTGATGCCAGCGATCTGGCCGCCACCAGCGGCATTATCCACTGGGTGCGTGATCATGTGGCGGCCGAGTATCCTCAACTTGAGGTGGTTGCCAGCACTTTGGGCCAAGGTCCGCCGCGCGCAGCCCCGGTGGAGATGAGGCTTTACCACCCCGATGATGCAGTGCGTAATGCGGCTGCGGAGCAGATATTTGCGATTGTCCGTGCCACACCGGGTGCGGTTGATGTGCGCCATGACATTGATCTGGGCGTGCCCGTGTTGCGGGTCGATGTGGATGATGCTCTGGCACAACGTTATGGTTTGAGCCGCGCTGCGGTAGCACGCGCACTGAACACGACCAGCCTGGGGCTGACCGTGGAGCAGTATCGCCAGGAGCGTGACCCCATTGCGCTGGTTGTACGTTCACCCGAGGGTACGGCGCAATCGCTGGAGCGTCTCAAGTCGGTCACCGTATTCAATTTAAACGGTGAGGGCATACCTCTAACTGCCCTGGCGCGTATCGAGCCCCAATGGCAGCCAGCTGGTATCTATCAGCGTGACGGTGTTCGGGTGCAGAGAGTGACAGCCGGTCTGGAAGAGGGATACAGCTTCAGCCAGGTACTGGACAACCTCAACCGCGAATTGGCTGACAATCCATTGCCAGCTGGCGTACGTATGGAGCTTGGCGGTGACAAGGAGGGTTCTGGTGATGCCAACAGCGCCATCTTCACGAGCGCACCGATTGGCATGTTGTTACTGCTGTTTTTTTTGCTGCTGCAGTTCAACTCGTTCCGCCGCGTTGGCATCATTTTGCTAACGGTCCCGCTGGCGGGAGTCGGTGTTCTTCCAGGCTTGGTGTTATCCGACGCGCCATTCGGCTTTCAGTCCCTGCTGGGCATCATTGCTCTGGTTGGTATCGTGGTAAACAACGCCATTGTGCTGGTTGACGTGGTTGACCAGCGTTTGGCCGCAGGTGCAGATATTGTTGAGGCCGTTGCTGATGCTGTGGCCAGGCGAACCCGGCCTATTCTGCTGACCACCGCCACAACCATTGCTGGACTGCTTCCACTGGCCTTTTCCCAGTCAACACTCTGGCCGCCCATGGCCTGGGCGATAATCTCGGGATTGCTTGCGTCCACAGTGCTTACCCTGTTGGTGGTGCCGGCCGTTTGCAGGTTGACCTTGGGGCGACAGAGTGGATCTTCGAAAGCAACTGTAAGTGCTTGACTAGCCTGGCCGAATGTTTACAATGCGCGCCTGCCTGTTGGGACCTGTCCCGAAGGCAGATGCGCAGTGGTAGTTCAGTTGGTTAGAATACCGGCCTGTCACGCCGGGGGTCGCGGGTTCGAGTCCCGTCCACTGCGCCAATTTCAAAAGCCCTCGAACAGAAATGTTCGGGGGCTTTTTTGTCATGCCCGAAATTTGCCTGCAAAACAGATTGACCGTCTGTAACAAATTTGATACTAAATATCTAATTGCTTCATTATCTCACGATTTTTTATTCTTCGGCTGCGAATTCAGGCGTTGCTGGGGAGGCAGGAGGCCGTTCTGAGATGAACAAATATATTTGTCCGCTGTTGTTATTCTTCTGCTTTTATTGCCCCTTGACGATTGCTTCTGACGCTGATGTTGAAACATTGACTCGTCTGAATGCCTCCGGAGATGCGGCTAGCGCCTACCAACTTGCTACCAGCATGCTGCCGACTTGGGGTGGAGATCCAGCTTTTGACCGGCAGTATGCTGTTGCGGCCCTCGAAAGCGGTCGTGCCAGCGAGGCGATTTTTGCCCTTGAGCGCCTGCTTATGCTTGACCCGCAGGACAACAGTGCTCAGCTGGAGATCGATAGAGCTTACGCGATGCTGGGACGGGAGCCGCTGTCAACGGGCATGGACCCGCTGGCGTCTTCCCGCGTATCTACTCCCGTGACGGCGATGTTCAGTGGCTCTCTGAGACTCGGCGCCGGTTATGGCACGAACGTCGACGCTAGGCCTGATACCGATGAAATGACAACGCCCAGTGGCCCGGTTGTGGTTGCGGATTTGAAGCCCCGTGATGATGGTTTTGGATCGCTCGAATTGACTGGACGCTATCGTTTCCCCTTGAGTTCCACATGGAGCGGTTTTGTCGAGGGAGGCATGGCCTCCCGTTTTTACAGTGACGCCGATGATCTCGACAGCCTGTCGATGCTTTTGCGTACCGGCGTCCAGCTTCAGCAGGACCGCACACGATTGCAAGTAAGTCTCCTGGGGCAACAATATCGCCGGGATGATACTCGCCTGCTTGATCGCTTTGGTCTATCAGCAGACTACTTGTATGACCTGAATGATGAGCTTTCAGTAGGCTTTTTTACTAGTGTTAGACGTCAGGATTACGTCATTTCCAGTATCGACAGCAATGTGTTGATGGTTGGGCTAAGGGGTAATTTAAGAGTGAAACACCAACTTGATCCGCTGTTTTATGCGGGGCTGTATCGTGGCTGGGAAGAGCCGCAGCAAGACAACCCGGTAACGGCTGGGCGAACTGAGCGGGATCTGTTCGGGGGCTATACAGGGGTGCGGTTGGTGTTATCAGAAAGTCTTTGGGCAAACATGGAAGGTGCCGTGGTTAGTAGCCGCTACGAGGGGCCTTTCCAGCTTGTAGTGCCTGCCACCCTCAATCCGCGGCGAGATGATTGTCAATGGCCATTAATTTTGACCCACTTTTGGCCAATAAAATTGACCCACT